>JAITPL010000172.1 GCA_031289445.1 Tannerella sp. | reverse complement strand
TGGCGTTATTGCTATTGGCGATAAGTCAATGGTAACAAAGATGAATTATGAAAAGGTAAACTTCGCCCCTACCTATGCTCATCCAAATGAACAAAGCGGATATGTGATTTCCGGAAAGTACCGGTTAAGGATAGATGCTCCGGAATGAAAACGCATGTCGGAATGGACTTAGCCACCGTTTTCCGTACCGATTTCAGGCTGGTGGGTGGCTTTCACGCCATAAAAAAGGAGAAACTCGAACTGCGGGCAGCAGAAAATACCCGCGAGGAAGACGCCGACCTGCCGCTCTTGCAGATGCAACGTAACGTCTCGCCTCGCCGACGAACCGAACGAAGCTTACGGACAGGTTTTGCTCGCCCAAAAATCTATTTCCGTAGCTCAAGAGAACGACCGGTTAGGCGAAAACACTTACAATGCTGACGTTTCCATTCTGTCCAACCTGCTCGACGCACAGAATCTGCTTCAGCAAAGCCACGACCAATATACGGAGCCGCCATGCAGTATTATTTGAAACTGGCGGAATGGAGATAAGGTGATGGGAGAATAAGAACATTTTGTTATACTTAACAAGATTGCTCAATGTGTGGGTGTTCCTGTTGATGGCAGATGTGCAGTTTATTTTTTAGTTATCTCTAATTCATCATCTTTTGGTTCTATTAACATACTTCGTTTCATAAAATTCCCCCGTATTATATTATTTACTAATGTTTCGCACCTATATGGAAGTTATTATAAACCAAAGAGATAGCAAGAGGTGTTAAGATTATATATTCTTGAATATCAATATTATGCGATTTTCATATTCATTAACAGTCTTGTTTTAACCCGTTTGGAAGTATGTCCCGAAAAGACGTCCGATTTCGTCATTGTGAAATAATTGTTCCAATAATAAATCAATATCAACATCAAGCTGTTCCGCTACAATTGTCAACAGTTCCCAAAACAGTTCTATAAGCCGTATGTCGAGCGTTTGGCGCAAATCATCGGTGTTCATTGCCTTGAAAATTCGTAATGGTCGAAACGGTAACGAAAGGCAAGCAAAATGTATGCAATCATCGTGACAGTAGTGTCCGCGATCTGCGCATCAAAGTTGCCTGACTGACAACCGCCAAGATTTAACAGTTGTTTTGCGTCCTTGAAAAATACCTCGATAGACCATCTGATTTGGTATTTTTCAACTGCCTGAACAAAATTCAAACCTGTATCCGTAGTAAGCAAAACTTTCCATTTGCCCCGTTTGCCCTGTCGCGTAAAAAACAGTGTCAGCGGTGTTTCTTCAGACATTCAGATTTCCAATACTAAGCCCCCTGAGTCCCAATAAAACCGTAGAAGTATCGCAAAATAATTCTGCTTGATTTTTACGTTCCCGCGCATATTTACGAATTGTAACCATCTAATTCATAGCATAAATATATATTAACTTATTCATGCGTCAATGATTGTTGCAGTGCATTATTTTACGATAGTATTGGAGGTCTGATCTTCTAATTTCTACCGTGTATAAGAGCTTTATTGTACTAAGTACAATATTTATGATATTTTACGAAAATATTAATTGTAAGCATATTATATCACACCCAATAAGATAGTTTCAGGTCGGTGATTCCTGATTTCTACCTTCTACCACCTTGGAGATGAGCCTTATTGTACTAAGTACAATATCTATAATATTTCATTAAAGCATTATTTATAAGCATATTATACCACGCCCAATAACGATAATATCAGATCGGTGATTCCGAATTTCTACCTTCTACCTTGGGTAAGAGCCTTATTGTCCTAAGTACAATATCTATAATGTTTTATGAAAGTATTGATTATAAGCATATCGCATCATGCCCAACAACGATAGCATCAGGTCAGCGGTTTTGAATTTCTAACTTCTAATTTTTCTACCTGTTTGTTCCTTCGAACATATCGTCTTTTTCGGTTTTCTGTTTACGGCTGAAATTATTGAATGTGTATGAGAGAGTCAGGGTCAGCAAAGGAGTGCGGGGATAGATTTTGCTAAGCGATTCCAAACCTGTGCCTTTGCGGCTTTGGATATACTCGGCTGTCGAGAATATATCCTGCACGCTTAGACCGGCTGTCAATCGACGGTTGAGCAGTTGTTGACGCACAGCCAGATTGCAGTAATAATAACCGTTGACGCGGCCTTGCGTGCTGACCATCGGCCCTACATAATAAGCCTCGAAGCGCATGCGAGTGTTCTTAGCGAGGTCGATATTGTTATTTATTGCCAGCTGGTAGTTAATACTCTTTTCGTCGTCATCGACCTTAAAAATATTTTTTATGCGATAATGATAGACGCTGGTATTGGCGTCGAGATACCATAAGCGGCTCAGTTGCAGGGAGGTCGCAATCTCAAGGCCGGTCGAATAGTCATTGCCGACGTTAGCCATCGAATCCTTGGTAACACTCGTATGATAGGGAACGCGGACGCGCTCTATCTTGTCCTTGCGTGCACGGTGAAACAGCGTAGTCGAGAACGTGTTATTGCCTAAACTCAGGTTGTAACCCAACTCTACCGAGTTAGTGTATTCAGGCTGAATATACGGATTGCCCTGCTGAGCCGTATTATAATCGACATAGACTACATAAGGCTCGACATAGAACAGTTCGGGCTGCGTGATACGGCGTGTATAAGACGCGCGGAGTTGCGACTTGTCGTTGAGCGCGTATGACAGATGCACCGAAGGAAAGAAATCCAAGATATGCCGGTTGAATGCTGCCCATTCGAGATTGTTTTCGAGTTGGCGAAAATTGTACTCCCCTCGCAGACCCAACTGATATGAGAAGCCCGAATAAGTATCCGAAAACATGGCGTACAAGGCATGAATATAGCGGTGAAAGGCATATTTGTTATACAAATCGTCGCGGCGTTCAAACCGAGACTGCTCGGGATTGAACATATCAATCGTATAGTCGCCGTCTTCGGTATAGGTGAATAATTGGTAGCCGGTCTCGAACTTACCGGTCTCATTCTCAAGCGGATAGACATAGTCGGCATTGACTTGAGCCTCAAAGCGGTATTCAAATTCCCAGGCACGATGTCCCTGAACCTGAGCGCCTTGCATATCCCACAAGTCGGTCTGAAAATTCTCCATGGCATCTCCCTCATAAAGTGCATATACAGAGGATGTTAGCTTGTGTCCTTTGCGACCGGTAAAATTATGCTCCACACCTGCGTCACCCCGCAGATTATATTCATATAGATGAACGAAATCCTTGCCGTTGAACGAGCCTGTCGAGCGCTCGCCTTCCGCCGTCGTGTAGGAATCCTCGTAATGCAGTTCGCCGCCTCGCCAACGGTCGCGATAGCCACCGGTAAGGGCTGCTGTCCATGTAGTGTTGTCGCGTAGCCAGTCGAACTGCGAGCGCAGGTAATAGACGGCCGTATGCCGTGTACGGTCGCCGGTAGAATGGTCTATAGTAGTCATTTCGGGCGTTGTAACGGTTTTGGTTTGGTCGAAATCGCTCAGTACGAAGCGTCGCGAAGCCTCGCCCGACAGTTGCCAGCGAAAATCGGGTTTCTTGAGCGCCAGCAGAAAATCCAGATTGCGCGACAAAACCGAGCTTCCCATCGTATTGACCATTCCACTCCATCCTTCTATGTTCGACTTCTTTGTATTGATGTTGATAATACCGACCGCGCCGTCGGCGTCATTACGCGCAGAGGGGGTAGTCAGTATCTCTATATTCTCAATCTGTCCGGCGGGTATCTGCTCCAAAGCCGCCGTACCGTCCAGTGTGCCGGGCTTGCCGTCAATATAGACCTTGAAGCCCGAACTGCCGCGAAAACTCACCTCGCCCTCGGCATCCACACGAATCGAAGGCGTCTGCGTCAGTATATCCACAGCCGTCCCGCCCGCTGCCGAGAGGTAACCTGCCGCTTCAATCACCTGCCGGTCTAACTTATAGACTATCTGCCGCTTGCGTCCTACGACGACTACCTCCGACAGCTCGGCATTCTCCTCCTCCATCCGTATTTCGGGCAGGGTGATAGACTTCTGTGCGGCAGTTACGGCTACAGGCTTGGTTTTAAAGGATTTATATCCTATATAACTTACTGATACATAATACTTTCCTGCGGTCTTGCATTCCAGCGCGAAAGCGCCTGACGCATCGGTTACGGTATAACCGGCAGGGGTAGTGTCGGTAGCGTTATAGAGTATAACGTTGGCATATTCAACCGGTTGATTATCAGCATTATCAACCACCTTGCCACTAAGATTGCAAAGCGTAGTTTGCGAAAACATATCTTGAACGTTAAGCATCGCGACGACGCCAACGAACAGAAGGTACAGTTTAGTTCTGAACATTGATTATTTCCTTAAAATTGGGGACAAAAGTAATCATTATAATTCAAATTTCAAACTTATTTGGATTATTTCCGATAAAATGATTATCTTTGCACCCGTTTAAAATCATAATCTTAATGGAACAAAGAGCAATAGGACAAACCGGTATGAGTGTGTCGAAGATAAGTTTCGGAGCATCATCTCTTGGCGGCGTCTTTCATTCGTTGAAGGAAGAGGCCGGTATCGAAGCAGTCTATACGGCAATCGACAATGGCATCAACTTTATTGATGTATCGCCTTACTACGGTCATCTCAAGGCTGAAACCGTACTCGGTAAAGCGCTAAAAAACATCGACCGCAGTCGCTTTTACCTCTCGACAAAGGTAGGACGGTATGGCAAGGACGGTACGAACTACTGGGACTACTCGGCCGAACGAGTGCGTAAAAGCGTTTATGAAAGCATGGAGCGGCTTAATGTTGACTTCATAGATTTAATCAATATCCATGATATTGAGTTTGCCGATTTGGAGCAGGTTTGCAATGAGACCCTGCCTGCCTTGGTCGAATTGCGCGACAAAGGCGTCGTCGGCCATACAGGTATTACCAACCTTAACCTGCGCCACTTTCGATATGTGATTGAGCATGTACCGGCGGGCACGATCGAAAGCGTTCTGTCGTTCTGCCATTACACCCTCAACGATGACGCACTGGCCGACTATCTTGATTTTTTCGAAGCGCACGGCATAGGCGTTATCAATGCGTCTCCTTATTCTATGGGTCTGCTGACAGAGCGAGGCGTGCCTGACTGGCATCCGGCGCCCGAAGCACTGAAGCGGCTCGCACGCAAGGCCGTAGAGCATTGCAAGGCTAAGGGCATCTCTATCGAGCAGTTAGCCGTAGCCTTTTCAGTCGCCAATCCCAGAATAGCAACAACCCTCTTCAGTACTACCAACCCCGACAACGTTCTGCGAACTATACGCTTTGCTTCCGAGCCTCTCGACGAGCCTCTACTACAGGAAGTACGGCATATTCTCGAACCCGGATACCGAGACTCGTGGGTGAATAGCTGATTAATTGACAATTGATAATTGACAATTGATAATTACGAAGCAATCAATTAATTGTTTTTCAGCTAATTATGCTTACTGCCCAAATTTACCCGTTAGAGGATTCATATCAATCAATGGAACTTAGGGCACATTATGGAGACCCGGATCATCCATCAATCATTTAATCATTCAATATATAAGTATGAAATCAATAAGAATAACATCTCCCGGCATGACCGAGGTTAAAGAAACAGCAAAACCGGCTTTGAAACCCGGACATGTATTGATGAAAATCGGTTATGTAGGCTTTTGCGGGTCAGACCTCAATACATTCAGAGGTCTAAATCCGTTGGTACGCCTTCCGATTGTCCCCGGTCACGAGATTGGAGGCGTCATTGAAGAGGTTGCCGACGACGTAGCCTCCTCTTTTAGCTTACCGCAAAATGCAACCGTCAATCCATATACAAGTTGCGGCCGCTGTCCGGCTTGCCTGAACAATCGGCCTAATGCCTGCGAAAACAATCAAACGCTTGGCGTGCAGCGCGATGGCGCCATGTCGGAATATATACTCGTCCCGGCTGCAAAAGTGATAGCCGACCCTGCAATAAGCGTGCGCGACTTCGCTCTGGTAGAGCCGATGAGCGTAGGTTTTCATGCCGTCGATCGCGGGCGGGTCAAGGATATTGATACCGTCATGGTTTTGGGTTGCGGGATGATAGGCGTAGGCGCTATTGTAGGCGCTGCTTTGCGTGGAGCCAAGGTAGTAGCCGTAGATGTGGATGACAGGAAACTATCACTTGCCAAGCGTCTTGGAGCTGCGTTCACCGTCAATTCTGCCGGAGAAAACCTGCATGAGCGCATCAGCGAGATAACTGCAAATCGCGGCGCCGACGTAATAATCGAGGCTGTAGGTCGGCCGGAAACATATCAGGCAGCCCTCGCCGAAGCGGCTTTCACAGGACGTATAGTTTATATCGGCTATGCAAAGGCTCAAGTCGCCTTCGACACTCAATATTTTGTCAAAAAAGAAATAGATATACTCGGCTCGCGCAACGCCATGCCCTCCGATTTCAAGGCCGTGATGGAATATATAAAGCAAGGCAATTGCCCTGTAGATGAGTTGATTACGGCTATCTATCCTCCCGAAGAAGCGCAAAAAGCCCTCGAAACGTGGAGCCAAAACCCCGGTGAAGTTTTTAGAATTTTAATACGTTTCTGAATTATGATATATCCAATAATCGACGCGCACGCGCATCTCTGGCTGAAACAGAATACTATCGTTGAAGGCAAGGAAATACGAACGCTCACAAACGGCAAGTCAGTGTTTATGGGTGAAGTAAGGCAGATGATACCGCCTTATTTTCTCGACGGACGCAATACGGCAGAGGTTTTTCTGTCGAATATGGACTATGCGCAGGTATCGGCAGCCGTTATCACTCAGGAATATATCGACGGACTGCAAAATTCTTATCTGCACAAAGTCGAGCGCGATTATCCCGACCGTTTTTTGTGTTGCGGCATGGTGGATTTCCGTAAACCGCAAATAACCGGCAAATACAAGCGTCTTGTCAATATGGGTTTCAAGGCGCTCAAGATTCCTGCTAACAGATTGATTATTAATACTCGCCGCATTTATCTCACCAACGACGAAATAATGCATATCTTGAAAGACATGGAACAGGCCGACATACTGTTGTCTATCGACTTGGCCGATGGCGACACGCAGGTTGGCGAGATGAACGAGATTATTGCCGAGTGCCCCAATCTCAGAATAGCCATAGGACATTTTGGGATGGTAACGCGCGAGGGCTGGCATAAACAGGTCGAACTTGCCCGCAATCCGAATGTAATGATTGAATCGGGAGGTATTACATGGCTTTTCAACGAAGAGTTCTATCCATTTACCGGCGCTGTACGCGCTATCCGCGAGGCCGCCGATCTTGTGGGAATAGACAAACTGATGTGGGGATCCGACTATCCGCGCACAATCACTGCCGTCACCTACCGAATGTCCTACGATTTCGTCATTAAGTCCGACCTGCTGACCGACGACGAGAAAACTGCTTTCCTCGGAGGCAACGCTCAACGCTTCTACCGCTTTAAAAACCCCGCCCGCCTGCCGTATATAAAGAATATGAGCGAGTAAGATTGTGCAACCGCATTCTTTATCGGCAAGAAAAAAGTAGAAACGGAAGAAATTTGATACGGCAAAGGCTGTTTCTTTACGAATACAACCCCTTAGATAATCGCTTGCGGGATTGCCGGATTGAGGAAACTCAAACATAATCCGTTAAAGAAAATACGGAAAGGTTTTTGATTAATCAAATTATTTTGTACTTTTGCGGCGAGTTTCTGGCGAAATTTTTGTTACAACATATATGGCAAAAGGTATTAAATTCAAAAAAGGATTAGACATAAACCTGAAGGGCAAAGCCCCTGAAGAGTTTATAAGCATCTCAAAATCCGAGAGTTATGCAATCGTCCCGGACAACTATACAGGCTTGACGCCTAAGGTAGTTGTACGCGAAGGCGACAAGGTAAAAGCCGGTACGGCGCTGATTATCGACAAGACACGTCAGGACATACGTCTGGTATCGCCGGTTAGCGGTACGGTAACAGGAGTCAATCGCGGCGAAAAACGTAAGGTGCTGAGTGTTACGGTGAAACCTGACGCACAGACCGAATATGAGCAGTTTGGCGCAAAAGACCCTAAAACGCTTGATATAGAGGGTGTTAAGGCGGCGATACTTGCAGCCGGTGTCTGGCCGTTCATCAAGCAGCGTCCATACGACCGCATCGCCAATCCGCAGGATGAGCCTCGCGACATCTTTGTTACGGCCTACGATTCGGCGCCCTTGGCTACTAATTTCGACTTCATCGTCAAGGGTGAGGAAGACGTGTTGCAGACCGGACTGGACGCCTTAGCGAAGTTGACCGAAGGCAAGGTTTATCTCGGCGTCAAGAAAGGCTCGCCGCTAAAGGCTATGCAGGGAGTTGAGGTCGTAGAGTTGGAAGGCCCTCATCCCATCGGCAATGTCGGCGTGTTGATAAACCACCTCAAGCCCGTCAATAAGGGCGAGACGGTTTGGACGCTCAATGCAGCCGACCTGCTTTATATAGGGCGGGTTTTCAAGCAAGGCATTGCAGACTTCAGCCGCACGGTTGCACTGACCGGCGCCGAGTTGAAGGAGCGCGGCTATGCAAAAGTCGTCGCGGGCTGCACGATAGAGAGTTTGACCGTCGGCAAGATAGCCGACGAGAGCAAGCATGTACGCATTATCAGCGGCAATGTGCTGACCGGCGCCAAGGTAACACGAGAAGACTACTTGGGCGCGTACAATAATCAGATAACAGTGATACCCGAAGGCGACGATGTGGACGAGTTTGTAGGCTGGGCAACCCCCGGCTTCGGCAAGTACAGCGTCAGTCGCACCTATCCGAGCGGTTTGTTGGGATGCAAGAACACCGAGTACAACATTGACGCCCGCATCCGTGGCGGCAAGCGTGCGATGATAATGTCCAACGAATACGACCGTGTTTTCCCCTTCGACATATTGCCCGAATACCTCTTGAAGGCCATAATAACTTATGACATCGACAAGATGGAAAATCTTGGCATATACGAAGTTGCGCCCGAAGATTTCGCTTTGTGCGAGTTTGTCGATACCTCGAAGATAGAGTTGCAGGCTATAGTACGTCGCGGGCTTGATTTACTGTATAAGGAAATGAATTAATAACAACTAAAACATAATAGATTGAAAGCGTTAAGGAATTATCTAAACAGGATTAAGCCTCAGTTTGAAAAAGGCGGAAAGCTGTCGATGTTTCAATCGGTTTTCGACGGATTCGAGACATTTCTATTTGTCTCGAATCATACCTCGAAATCGGGCGTACACATTCACGACAGCATTGATTCGAAACGTACGATGACGGTAGTCATAATCGCCCTGTTGCCGGCCTTGCTGTTCGGCATGTATAACATCGGCTACCAGCACAATCTGGCTACCGACGGCGTACTTGCAGGCTTTTGGATGACTTTTATCTACGGATTTCTGGCCGTATTGCCCAAAATCATCGTTTCGTATGCGGTAGGTCTGGGGATAGAGTTTATCGTCGCCCAGATAAAACACGAAGAGATACAGGAAGGATTTCTTGTATCCGGAATGTTGATACCGATGATAGTGCCGATTGATACGCCGCTGTGGATGATAGCGGTAGCGACGGCCTTTGCGGTCGTCTTCGCCAAGGAAGTGTTTGGCGGTACAGGCTACAACATCTTCAACGTGGCATTGGTAACGCGCGCGTTTCTGTTTTTTGCCTACCCTGCGGCAATGTCGGGCGACAAGGTCTTTGTCCGCACCGACACTACGTTCGGTCTCGGCGGCGGGAATATCGTTGACGCCTTTTCGGGCGCCACGCCATTAGGGCAGATGGGCATGGCGGCCAAGGAAGCCATCAGCTCGTTTCACACTGTCGATGTATTGGGCGCTCCGCTCGGTACATGGGACTATTTCGTGGGACTGATACCCGGCTCAATAGGCGAAACCTCGGTGATAGCCATCATGATAGGAGCGGCCATATTGCTGCTTACCGGCATAGCAAGCTGGAAAACCATGTTCTCGGTATTTATCGGAGGCGCGGTGATGGCAGGCATCTTCAACCTGATAGGAACGACGGTAGTAATGACTGTCTCGCCATTAGACCATCTGCTGCTTGGCGGTTTCGCTTTCGGCGCTGTCTTTATGGCTACCGACCCTGTTACATCGGCGCGAACAGAGACCGGCAAATACATCTACGGCCTGCTGGTAGGCGCTTTTGCGATAATCATCAGGGTACTCAATCCGGGCTATCCCGAAGGCATGATGCTGGCAATATTGCTGATGAATACGTTTGCTCCTCTGATAGATTATTATGTCGTTGACAGCAATGTGAAACGACGTCTGAAACGAAAGGTAATCCATTAAAAACAAGACGATTATGAACAGAGATAGTAATATTTACACAATAACATACGCATCGGTGATGGTAGTGGCGGTGGCGGTGCTGCTGGCGTTCACCGCGCAGTCGTTACGCAGTTTTCAGAAGAAAAACGAAGATAACGACAAACGTCGGCAGATACTGCGTTCAATCAACGTTGTAGCCACCGACGCCGAGACCGAAGCCAAATACAACGAGTTAATAAAGGAATCGTTCGTAGTGAACGCCAAGGGGCAGAAAATTGACGGCAACGCCTTCACTATCAACGCCTCAAAGATGAAGTCGGACAACAGTTTTCCGGTATATGTGGCCACAGTCGGAGGCGCTACCAAATACATAGTAGCCATGCACGGAGCAGGACTTTGGGGGCCTATCTGGGGCTATATCTCGTTTGATGAAGACAAAAACACGGTCTTTGGCTCCGATTTCAGCCACCAGGGCGAGACTCCGGGACTTGGAGCCGAGATAGCAACACCCAAATTTGCGGGCAGATTCACCGGCAAGCATGTATTCAAAAATAACGCTTTCCGCAGCATCTCTATCGTCAAACCCGGCAATGCGGTTTCGGACGGCGACTATGTCGATGGCATTTCGGGCGGCACGATAACGAGCAAGGGCGTTGACCGGATGATACGCGACAGTCTGGAAGGATA
Source organism: Tannerella sp. (assembly GCA_031289445.1). Taxonomy (GTDB): domain Bacteria; phylum Bacteroidota; class Bacteroidia; order Bacteroidales; family Tannerellaceae; genus Tannerella. The sequence goes on along the minus strand of JAITPL010000172.1, from coordinate 6,257 downwards.
TATTGAGTTTTTAAACGCTAAATAATTAAGAGAATGGGACTTTTAACAGGAAAAAACAAAGAAATATTATTAGGGCCGCTGAGCAGGAACAACCCTGTAATCATCCAGATGCTCGGCATCTGTTCGGCTCTGGCTGTTACGGCCAAACTTGAGCCGGCGATTGTGATGGCTATATCCGTAACTATCGTTGTAGCGTTTGCAAACGTAATCATCTCACTGATACGCAATTCAATCCCTAACCGCATACGTATCATCGTGCAGTTAGTAGTAGTGGCTGCATTGGTAACGGTGGTCAGCGAGGTCTTGAAAGCCTTTGCCTTTGAGGTGAGCAAGCAGCTGTCGGTCTTCATCGGGCTGATTATTACCAACTGTATCCTTATGGGACGCCTCGAAGCCTTTGCGCTGGGCAACCGTCCGTGGGCGTCGTTTCTCGACGGCATAGGAAACGGTCTGGGCTACGGCATTATCCTCGTGGTAATCGCTTTCGTCCGCGAGTTGTTTGGCTCCGGCACACTTTTCGGTTTTACGGTCATACCCGCCTTCGCTTATGAGGCCGGATATGTCAATAACGGACTGATGATAATGCCCCCGATGGCGCTGATACTCTGTGCAGTAATCATTTGGGTGCACCGTTCAAGAAACAAGGAACTTCAAGAAGGAGGATAACAAACTATGGAACAGATATTAAATACATTTGTAAGGTCGATTTTTGTGGACAACATGATATTTGCATACTATCTCGGTATGTGCTCGTATCTGGCTGTCTCCAAGAGTGTCAAGACAGCGTTAGGACTTGGAATAGCAGTAACGTTCGTGCTTGTCTGCACGCTGCCCATCAACTACATGCTCGAAAACTACGTGCTGAAAGAAGGCGCACTGAGCTGGCTGGGAAAGGATTTTGCCGAGGTCAATCTCTCATTCCTTTCCTTTATCATCTTTATCGCCATCATCGCTTCGTTCACGCAATTAGTCGAGATGGTCGTCGAGAAATTCCTCCCCGCCCTCTATTCGTCTCTGGGCATCTTCCTGCCGTTGATAGCCGTTAACTGCGCAATCATGGGCGGCTCGCTCTTCATGCAGCAGAAGAACTTCATCAACGTAGGCGAGGCGACGGTTTACGGACTCGGCTCAGGCGTCGGCTGGCTGCTCGCTATCATCGGCATGGCCGCTATACGCGAGAAATTAGCCTACTCCGATATACCTAAACCGTTGCGCGGTCTGGGCATTGCCTTTATCATCACCGGATTGATGGGCATAGGGTTTATGTGTTTTTCAGGGTTAAGTCTTTAATTATCAACGAAATAATATTTTATACAGATGATTATATTGATGTCAGGCGGAATAACAATAATTGCCGGAGCAGTAACTTTCTTGATTTTAACGCTGATTCTGGTAGGGGCTTTATTGTACGCCAAAGCAAAATTAGTGCCTTCGGGCAATGTCAAAGTGATAGTAAACAGCGAGAAGGAGTTTGACGTTCCTATCGGCGGGACAGTGCTTAACACGCTGCAAAGTCAGGGCATATTCCTGTCGTCGGCTTGCGGCGGCAGCGGCAGTTGCGGACAGTGCCGATGCCAAGTGCCCGACGGTGGCGGCAACATTCTGCCTACGGAGGTGGGATTCTTCTCGCGCAAACAGATACAGGCACACTGGCGGCTCGGTTGCCAGACGAAGGTCAGAAACGATATGGCAATCCAAGTGCCCGACGACGTTTTCGGCGTCAAGGAATGGGAGTGTACGGTCATATCGAATCGCAACGTTTCGACCTTTATCAAAGAATTTATCGTAGCCCTGCCCGAAGGCGAGCACATGGATTTCGTACCCGGCTCTTACTCGCAGATACGCATCCCGCAATATGCGATGGACTACGACAAGGATATAGACAAGGAATCAATAGGCGCCGACTATCTCAAGGCATGGGAACAATTCGGTCTCTTCACGCTCAAATGCAAGAACGACGAGCCTACCATCCGCGCTTATTCGATGGCCAACTATCCCGCCGAGGGCGACCGCATAATGCTGACCGTCCGTATAGCTACTCCGCCCTTTAAACCGAGGCCTGCCGTAGGTTTTCAGGAAGTATCGCCGGGTATAGCCTCCTCTTATATCTTCACGCTCAAGCCGGGCGACAAGGTCATGATGAGCGGCCCCTACGGTGATTTCTTCCCTGTATTCGAGTCCAAGCGCGAGATGATGTGGATAGGCGGCGGCGCCGGTATGGCTCCCTTGCGTGCACAAATAATGCACCTCACAAAGACGCTGCGTACAAGCGACCGCAAGATGTCGTACTTCTACGGTGCGCGTGCGCTTAATGAAGTGTTCTATCTTGAAGATTTTCTCGGAATAGAAAAGGAATTTCCCAACTTCTCGTTTCATCTGGCGCTCGACCGTCCCGACCCCGTAGCCGATGCTGCCGGCGTCAAATATACTGCCGGTTTCGTGCATCAGGTCATCTACGAAACGTATTTGAAAGACCACGAAGAGCCTGAAGAGATAGAATATTACATGTGCGGCCCCGGTCCAATGTCGAAAGCCGTAGATAACATGCTCGACAGTCTGGGCGTTCCCCGCGAGATGCTACACTTTGATGACTTTGGCGCATAAACAGATTTCGGTTATGAAGAATATTGCCTTGACGACTTTGATGGCTGCGCTTTGCTGCGGCTACGGTTGCACTAATGCGCAGCAAAAGCCTGCCTTGATATGGGCGGAAGAGTTCGATTATACAGGTTTGCCGGATTCAAGCAAGTGGAAGTATGAGACAGGCATGGTGCGCAACAACGAAGCACAATACTATACCGTCGCTCGCCTCGAAAACGCCGAAGTGAGAGGCGGCTCGCTTGTCATCACCGCCCGCAAGGAGGCGTATGAGAAAGCCGAATATACCTCTGCAAGTATTCATACCAAAGGCATTTTCAGTTTTCAGGGCGGACGTGTCGAGGTGCGTGCCAAACTGCCTGAAGGACGAGGCACATGGCCTGCTATCTGGACGCTGGGCGAAAATAACAAGAGATGGCCTGATTGCGGCGAGATTGACATCATGGAGTTTGTGGGCTACAATCCGGGCACGGTTCATGCCAACGTGCATACCCGCGACTATAATCATACAAAAAATACCGGTCGCGGCGGCACCATAGCAATAGAGCGACCTTTCGACGATTTTCACATCTATGCCGTCGAGTGGTTTGACGACCGGATGGATTTCTATCTTGACGATACCATGTACTATACCTGCCAACGCAAGGGCGAAGGCGAGGGCGAATGGCCTTTCGATACACCTCAATATCTGAAGATTAATCTCGCTATCGGTGGTGAATGGGGAGGTCAAAAAGGTATAGACGACGGAATTTTTCCTGTCGAATATAGCATAGACTACGTCCGTATTTACAGCTCTGGCAAGTAGAGACGCAGGATTTTGCGTCTGCTGCCAATGCACTTGTTGCCAATGCGTCTGTTGTCAACGGACAAAATCTCGATTATTGTACTACATAGGCAACGTCGCTCGCTTTCAAGTCAATGTACTTGTTGTCAACGGACAAAATTTCGATTGGGCTAATCGCGGTAGTGGCAGCAGCCCGGCAAGGCGTTGTAAACATCGTCGGGAGCCTTGTCTAATGCAGTGTCATGACCGACTTTGGCAAGCGCCTCACTGATGGATTTCAGCGATGCTTTGGTTGAGTCCAAGTCAAGTTGCAACTCTTGCTTTTCCTTGCTCCACTCAGCCGTTGACACGCCTTGGATAGCTTTGGCCGTTTTCTCGATGCGCGTTTTACACATTCCGCAACTGCCTTTGACAGCCAAGGTAACATGAGACACTTCGCTTTTGGCTTCTGTAGCCTGACCTTCAGTCTTCTTTGATGCTGTGCTTGAACAAGCGCCAAGGGTCGCTATCATAGCAACCGCAGCAAATAAAAAAATTATTCGTTTCATATCTTTTTTGAATTAAATGAGTGACAAAAGTACATGAAAATATTGAGATTAACAAACGTAGAGAACAAATAGTGAATAGTGAACAGTGAATAACGAATAACAAACAGTGAACAGTGGGTGGCGAACAGTGAGAACTCCTGACCTGAAGCTAACGTAGAATGTAGAAGTTAGAAGTTAAAAATTTAGAACTTTATCCTTATTGAATATTATCTAATATACTTATAATCAATATTTTCATGGCATATTGTTTCATTATAGATATTGTACTTAGTACAATAAGGCTCTTTTGGAAATTAGAAGGTAGAAGATTGCTTCGTACCTCGCAATGACGGGATGCTGCAACGTCATTTCTACTTGTTTAATTCTGCCAATGACGCAATCATACATCCCATTGATATGAATCGGGGCGACGCAATCATTTTCAACGTCATTTTCCGTCCGTTGCAACAATGTCATTCTCAATTGTCAATTCTCAATTGTCAGGGTGCTGCGACATCATGACGAATGTGCGACACGCAGTGACAGAGGGTCTCTGTCATCGTCATTGCGAGGTACGAAGCAATCTTGTATCTCTCGAATTGCTTCGTCGTGCCTCCTGTCAATGACGGTGACTGATAATTAATACGGTACAATGCTACACTGTTTATTGCGTATCACATCCCCAAAGATACCTTGGTTGCTCCACTGTTCTCAGATGACTTCCGGCTAAATGATTTCTGGTTTTTATTTTGGGTGTGGCATTGACAAAGTCGGGAAAGAGTTTATCTTTTGACTTGGAAGAAGGCTTTCATTCTGGCGGCACATTCGGATTCGAGTACGGCGCTACGCACTTCCGTCTTGCGATGCAGAACGTCGGGAGCATAGCGGGTGAAACCGCGTTTCTCGTCGGCCGCGCCGAATATTAAAGCCTCCAACTGCGCCCATCCTATCGCACCGGCACACATGATGCAAGGCTCGACGGTAACATACAGTCGGCAGTCGGTCAGGTATTTAGCGCCCATGAAACCGGCGGCTGCGGTAATAGCGAGCATCTCGGCATGAGCCGTAGGGTCGTTCAGTCGCTCTGTCTGGTTATGAGCACGTGCGATGATACGTTCGCCACAGACAATCACAGCGCCTATCGGCACTTCGTCCTCGTCGGCCGCTATTTGTGCCTCCGCGAGCGCCTGTCGCATGTAATACTCATCGCTCATAAATAAATCATCTGAAATATTCGTCGAAACTTGATTCGGACTTTTGGCGGTCGATGGCGTCGGGGTCTCGGCGACCGCTTTTGGTGCAAGGGTTTTTATACTCTTCGGGTACGTCGAAGTTTTCTTTCTCGGAGTACCCCAATTCATTGTCGGCATAAACCTTTTTCATAAAATTCGCGAAGATGGGCAGAGCTACGTTGGCGCCCTGTCCTTCCATTGTGTTGAAGTGTATGGCACGCTCTTCGCCACCTACCCAGCAACCGGTAACAAGGCTTGGGGTGAAACCCATAAACCATCCGTCCGACTGGTTTTGCGTTGTGCCGGTTTTGCCTCCCATAGGCGCTTTTATATTGTAAGCGTAGCGGACGCGGCTGGCGGTACCGCCATCAACGACGCTCCTCAACATGCCTAACATTTTATATGTAGCGTCTTCGGGCAGCACCTCGTTGACTTGCAACGAGAAAGAGCCGACAGTATTGCCGTAAGAGTCTTCAAGACGTGTAACATAGAGCGGCTCCATGCGTATGCCCTTGTTAGAGAATACGGTATAGGCGCTGACCATTTCGGCAACGGATACGTCGGGCGTACCGAGGCACATGGCATTAGTAGCCTCAATCACGCCACCAAGTCCATAAGAGCGCAGCAGTCGTTCGAGAGCTTGAGGCGAGAGATGTTTCATCAGGTAGGATGTAACCCAGTTTGACGAGTTTTGCAGTCCCCATTGCAAGGAGACCATTTCGCCGATGCGTTTGCTGGTCGAGTTTTTGGGCTTCCATAGCGTGCCGTCCTCGTTGAGCAGTTGTTGCTGTACGTGCAGCATCTCGTCGCATGGCGTGAATCCTTCAGTCATAGCGAGCGAGTAGAGGAAAGGTTTCATGGTTGAGCCTACCTGTCGTCTTCCCGTCGTTACCATATCGTACTGAAAACTAGCAAAATCAATACCTCCGACGTATGCTTTGACGTAACCCGTATGAGAATCCATAGCCATGAAGGCCGAGCGCAGAAAAGACTTGTAGTAGCGTATAGAATCGAGGGGCGTCATTATGGTATCAACCATTCCGTTCCAGCTGAATACCGACATTTCGGTCTTGGATGTTTTGAATACCCGCTCTATTTCCTTGTCGTCGGCGCCTG
>JAITPL010000170.1 GCA_031289445.1 Tannerella sp. | reverse complement strand
ATAGCTATCTCATAGTTTTCACGCGCGGTAGCGAGGTTTTCTTTCTCTAACGACCACAGTTCGAGGTTGTTACGGTAAGACATCCAGATATTCGAGAGGTCGGCATTCAGCGCCAGTTCCATCTCCTGAATACGCAGCTCGGCGTTTTTTATTTGCAGGCGGGCGTTGCGCTGTTCGCGGCGACGGTTGAAACCGTCAAAAACCGTGAAACCGACCGTCAGGCCATAGCTTGCCCCCAGACGCTTTTGCAGATCGATAGAGCCGTTGTCGTAGCGGTTAGTCTGCAGTCCGTAGCCCGCATTGAATCGCAGATAAGGATAGTTGCGACCGAGCAGTTGCTTGTAGTCAAGTTCCGACAGAGTGCGATTCTTTTGCGACGCCAGCATCAAAGAGTTGTTAGTCAGCGTTTTTTGCCAAATATCATCCTTCTCGAACAAAGTCTCTTGCAAGGCTATTGAATCGGTAATATTGATTGCGGCGTTGAGCGAATCAAGCCCCATCAGTTCGTTAAGCCTTATTTGTGAGGTATTTACGGCCTCATATTGATTCAGCAGTTGCGAGCTGTCGGCATTAAAATCAACCTTAGCCTGCTGCAAGTCGAGGCGCGACATGGAGCCTATTGTATAGCGTTCCTCGACTATACGCAGCCTTTCGCGCGAGAGACGCACCGCCGAACGCAGGTTTTTAAGCCGGATGCCCTGACGGATAAAATTGTAATATTCGGATGCAATGTCGGCAACGAGATTTTCAATAGCCATGCGGGTATTGAGGCGACCCATACCTTGCAGTTCTTTCAGTTTGGCATAGTTAGCCTGAATAGTGAAGCCGTCGAAGACAGTCCAGTTAAGGTTAAGCCCTGCGTTAGCCGTTTCGGTGTTGATACCGTTCTCTTTGGCGCTTGAGCCGTCCTTATAATCATAGTTGTAGTCATACACTGTCCCGTTGTAGCCGCCGCTCAGATCGACAACAGGCAGGTATCCGGCATTGCCCGCCGTCGCGTTATTTGCCGCTATCTGCTCCTCGTTATGAATGATACGTATAGAATAATTGCGTTCGAGGCCGATGAAGATACAGCGTTCGAGAGTATAGGTTTCTTGAGCGTAAATGTCAGTAGAGTAAACATTTAGGCAGCAAACATATATTACAAGTGAGAGAAGATGCTTTTTCATACCAGTGCCTTTTCGGATTTTGCTTTCTTGTTAGTAGATATAAAACTGTACATTGAGGGGACGATATAGAGGGTCATGAAGGTTGATATCAACATCCCTCCGACTACTGCCGTTCCCATTGCTATGCGGCTGTTAGCGCCTTCGGCCGAGGCAAACATAAGCGGCAACAGGCCGAGTATGGTAGAGGCGCTGGTCATCAATATCGGGCGAAGTCGCTGGATAGAAGCCGTCAGTATGGCTTCCATCTTGCTTATACCCGCTTCTTGACGCTGGTTGGCGAACTCCACTATCAGGATGCCGTTCTTGGCGACCAAGCCTATGAGCATAATAATACCGATCTGACTGAATATATTCATTGTGATACCGCCGTATTTCATGAAAAGCAGTGCGCCGGCGACGGCCAGAGGCACGGTAAACATCACTATCAGAGGGTCTTTGAAACTCTCGAACTGGGCGGCAAGCACTAAATATATCATTATCAGAGCCAGCACAAGTGCAAACATAAGGCTGTCCGAACTCTCGCGAAACTCCTTCGATTCGCCTGTAAGAGCCGTGCGAAACGTTTCATCCAGTACCTCCTTCGCTATGCGGTCCATCTCGTTAAGTCCGTCCCCAAGCGTATAGCCCTTGTTGAGGCCGCTTGAGATGGTAGCCGAGACAAAGCGGTTATAGCGGTAGAGTTGTGGCGGAGCGACGTTCTCGACCAGAGCCACGAGGTTGTCCAACTGTATCATCGCTCCGTTGCTGCTGCGCACATAGATGGATTTGAGCGAGAGAGGCGTATTGCGTTGCTGACGGTTTATTTCGCCAATAATCTGATACTGTTTGCCGTTGAGGTAGAAGTAACCCATGCGCTGACCGCTAAGAGCATATTGCAGTGTCTGCGCGATGTTTTGAGTACTTACGCCAAGCAGCGAAGCCTTATCGCGGTTTATTTCTATGCGCACCTCCGGCTTGGTGAATTTCAAATCGGCGTCGGCCATCTGAAAAACCGGACTTTCGTTCACTTCCTGCATGAAGCGAGGCAGAAACTCCTCTATCTTATCTATATCGGTTGATTGCAGCACATATTGCACGGGCATACCTCCGCGTCGGCCGCCGAAGGTCGATTGTTGCTGCACGAAGGCACGCGCTTTAGTCTCTTTTCTGGCCTCGCGCGAGAGGGCGTCGGCAATATCCATCTGCGAGCGTTCGCGGTCTTTGATGTCGGGCAGGACAACGGAGATAAAAGCCGATGCGCCGAATGCGCGGGTAGTAACGATTTTACGCTCGTAAGCGATGGAATCGGCCATCATCTCCAATTTTGTCGAGAAATCGCGGATATATTCGTATGTTGCCCCTTCCTGTCCGCGCAGGCTGACATTAATCTGCGAGCGGTCTTCGAGAGGCGACAGCTCCGTAGGTATCAACTTCCAGAAAACGATTATTGTGATAAACAGGCCGGCAACTATCGGAAGCGCTATCCAGCGATGTCGCACGAAGCCGGTGAGCGTGGATGAATAGAAGTTGTTGAGACCGTCGAAGAACGGCTCCGTAACGCGGTAAAACCAGTTTTTCTTATTGCGACGCTTGAGCAGTTTGGTCGCCAGCATGGGAGTAAAAGTCAGCGCCACTACCGACGATATTGCGACCGAGCCGGCTATCACTATGCTGAACTCCTTGAACAGTCGCCCTGTCATCCCCTCCATAAAGACTATCGGGATAAAGACCGCAATAAGTGTAACGGTAGTCGAGACGACGGCGAAAAATATCTCCTTGGAGCCTTCAATTCCCGCTTCAATCGGTTTCATTCCCCTCTCGATGCGGACATAAATATTCTCCGTAACGACGATGGCGTCATCTACAACCAAACCTACCGACAGCACTATTGCAAGCATCGTCAGTACGTTTATCGAGAAGCCGGAGATGTACATCACGAAGAATGCGCCGACGAGCGAGACCGGTATGACCACACAAGGTATAAGCGTTACGCGCCAGTCGCGCAGGAACAGGAATATGATGATTACTACAAGCAGAAAAGCCACATAGATAGTCTCTTCAACCTCGGATATGGATGAACGGATAAAGTGGGTATTGTCGTAAATCATCTCTATGGTTACGTCTTCGGGCAGGTCTTTCTTCAACTGCTCGATACGCACGTAAGCCTCGTTGGCTATCTCTATATGATTGGCGCCGGGCTGCGGAATGATGATATCTACTACCATAGGCTCGCCGTTGCGCTTCATTATACTCTTGATGTCTTCGGGCGACAGCTCGGCCATACCCACATCCTTGAAGCGCACGATATTGTTGGCGCTCTCCTTGATTATCAGGTCGTTAAACTCCTTAGCCGTGTGCATCAGTCCCATCGTCCGTATTGACAGTTCGATAGTATTGCCCTCGATGCTGCCGGAGGGAAGCTCTATGTTTTCGCGGTCGATAGCGCCCTTAACGTCAAGCGGAGTAACGCCATATCCGGCCATCTTCACAGGATCGAGCCAGAGGCGCATCGAATAACGCTTCTGTCCCCATATATCCACACCGCTGACGTTCTGAATGGTTTGCAGCCTTTCCTTGACCGTCAACTCGGCAATCTCGGTCAGTTCCATCAACGAACGCTGACTGCTGCGGATACCTATCTGCATGATCGGCTGGGCGTCGGCGTCGGCCTTCGAGACCGTCGGAGGGTCGCAGTCGCGGGGCAGATAACGCTGGGCACGCGAGACCTTGTCGCGCACGTCGTTAGCCGCCGTTTCCAAGTCAACCGACAACTCAAACTCTACCGTTATGCGGCTCATACCTGTGCTGCTGACGCTGCTCAGCGAGCGGATACCCGGAATACCGTTGATATTCTGCTCCAGCGGCTCCGTTATCTGATTCATGATAACCTCCGCATTGGCGCCCGGATAGGTGGCATTAACCGAGATAATAGGCTGATCCACGCTTGGATATTCGCGTACTCCGAGCGAGGTGTATCCTATCATCCCGAAAAGCAGGATGACAAGCATGATAACAGTCGCCAGGACCGGTCGCTTAATACTTATTTCTGATATATTCGCCATCTCAATCCTCTATCAGCTTATCTATTATGACCTTCATCCCCTGCCGCATCTGCATCACGCCGGTAGTAATCACCGTGTCGCCTTCCTGCACTCCCTCTATGGCCTGCACCTCGCTCTCGCTGCGCAAGCCGGTAGTCAGTACCGCCGATTTGGCTTGACCGTCGCGGTAAACATACACTATACTTCTGCCCATCTCCGGTATAATGGCCTCGCTGGGCACTACCAGAGCATCGCGTATCTCGCGGCGGGAAATCTCTATCGAGAGGGTACGGCCGGGCAGTATCACTTCGTTGGCATTGGGATAGAGGGCGCGAACTTTCAGCGTGCGGGTGTCGAGCGTTACCTTGCTCTCGACGGCATAGACCTTGGCGTGATGCTCCTGAAACTGTCCGCTCGTCGATTCCATCAGGAATGTGATGTTGGTACCGGGAGCCACATCCTCGGCATAACGCTCGTTAATCGAAAATTCTATCTTCAAAGGGCTGATTTTGGTCAGATTGGCTACCTCCGTTGCGGGCGTGGCATAAGCGCCCTCGCTGACAAGACGCAAACCTATAATACCGTCAAATGGCGCCAATAACTCCGTCTGCATAATATGTGCCTTAACCAACTCTATATCAGCCATTAACTTCTCATATTCGGTCGTTACCTGCTCGTAAGCCTCCTGACTGACGGCGTCTTTCTTCAGCAGCGTCCCCTGACGGAACACCCTGTCCTTAGCCAGCTGTATCTGCGCTTCGAGTTTCTTCAACTCGGCCTGCAGGGGCTTGTCGTTGATTTTAGCCAGCAGCTCGCCTTTCTTTACGTGCGTGCCTTCGGTGAAGTAGATACCCACAATCTTGCCCGACGATTCGAAGGATAGATTGACCTCCTCGTCGGGTATGGTGATGCCTGTGCTTATCACCTTGTCTGTAAGCGTCTTCTTCTTCAATACTATGCCGTCGATAGCCAGAGTAGCGCTTCGCATTTGCGGTGATGCACCCGCCGCCGGCCTGCCGTCCTGCTTCTCGGAATTGAACTTCTGTTTGAGGCTCGGATAAGCTATCATGCCTGCAATAATCAGCGCTATAATACCCGCCGAAATCCATTTAACCTGTTTAGTCATGTCATCTGTTTTCTATTTAATCTGAGTTAGATAGACTGCAAAAAACGGGAAAAGTTTAATTTTTTGATTAACTTTACGGCCTGAAACTCTTAATAATTAATTTTTATGTTGGAACAAGTATTTTATGGGAACACGGTCTGGAACTGGATTATATCGGCGCTTATCATCCTGGCGGGCTGTCTGTTACGTGTCATTGTAGGCAAGATTTACGACAGGAAACTGCTCTCGGCTACGGCCAAAAAAAGCAGGACCAAGTTCATCGTCTTCTTCTTCGAAGCGCTCGAAAGTCCTCTGAAAGTAGGTATCATCCTGTTTTCGCTCTTTGTAGCGTTCTGGCGGCTCGAATTCGAGAGTAGCCTGAAGATTCTTGTCGTCCTCTCTTTCATTTTGTTGGCCGTGCTGACTGCAACATGGTTTACGGCGCGTTTGCTCACCATGCTGGTCGAGGACGGCATCCGTAACAGCGAAGCTAAGGCGAACAAGGGCAAGCATATCGCAATCAAGCATACGCCATTAGTGAAGCGCTCGGTCAATATCGTCGTCTGGGCAGTCGGTATTGCTGTCGGCCTGCACAGTATCGGCATGAATATAACGACGCTGCTCGGCACGCTCGGTATAGGCGGCATTGCTTTTGCGCTCGCGGCTCAGGATACCATCAAAAACATCATCGGCGGCGTTATCATCCTGACCGACCACCCTTTCAATATCGGCGACCGCATCAGGTTTGACGCCGTTGAAGGCGAGGTGAGCGATATAGGCATCCGCAGCACCGTCATCCGCACCGACGACAAGCGTCTGGTAATCATCCCGAACTACAAGCTGCTCGATTCGTCGATAGTCAA
>JAITPL010000070.1 GCA_031289445.1 Tannerella sp. | reverse complement strand
GTTTCCTTCCGATAGAAGAATTAATTAACCACATAAGAATCTGATTTTTAGTTATATAATAATTTTTTCTGTTCTTTTCAGACTGCAAAGATAATGAAAATAAATTAGAAATTAGAAATGCGAGGGTTAAGAATTAAGAAACAATGTTCGACGCAGTCAATTAAAAGGCAGAAGTCAGAAATTAAGAGGCGAAAGTAGAGACAGGGCACAAAAGTTGAATGGCGAAAGTTCGGAACTTCTTACAGAGGAAAAGCCTTTAATGGGAGTATCAGGTCAGTGTTTCCGAATTTCTAACTTCTACCTTGGGATAAGAGCCTTATTGTACTAAGTACAATATCTATAATGCAACAATATTTTACAAAAATATGATTATAAGTACTCGTTATCAGTTAGTTTAAATTATCATGTATCTTTTAACGAGTACTTACTATGGATAATGTAAATGATGAACTTTATTCTTATGTTTTGGCAATGAGGCAACTAATTATAATAAAATAGCGAAGGGGTTGCCTCTTAAGTTATTGAGACAACCCCTTCTATCAATAAAATCTAAAACTTTCAGTTTATTATCGGGTTAGAACTCATGCCGAGATAGCATTCTGCGAGTTGGGTAGCGCTGTTGTTGACCGTATCCCATTTTGTTATCAATATTTTTATGTAGCGGAAATTGGAACGTGAGACGGGCATGTTGGGTGATTCGAGCGTTGCAGAGATGGCGTATCCTGTAACAGGATTGTTCTCCTTGATAGGCTGCCAGTCAACACCGTCTGCGCTGCCATAAATTGACGCTTCCCACAGACGAAGTCCTACCGTTGTGTTACGGTGGCGAATGCGGTAATAGTCGATGCAAAGAGTTTCTTTGAGGTCGAAAATGAAGCCTGCAAGTTCGTTGGCGGGGACTTCTGAGCCGTTGACGCTCTTGCCGGGCTTGGCAAGCGACAGGAATGTAGCGTAGTTTTCGTCGATTATGCTTCCAGGGCCTTGACTGTCGGAGGCCCAATTGTGCGTCGTGGTACAAGTCCAAGTAGTTCGCGCATAATCAAGCGATTCAGGATTATAAGACCTGTAGTCGGAATCAACGAAAACGCCCTCTACGCCGTCCGGTTTGTAGTTCGACAAGACAGAGAACGCCCCGCCGAGCCGCAAGCCCGGCACTGTGATTGTCGTCTCATTGTTTTCTATCCTCAAAGTCTGTTCGCCCGAGGCGTCGGTATATTTAATAACCGAGTACTGTAGCGTATGGTCGTCAACAGTGGCGAAAGTCAGTCTCATATCACCCGACGGCGCAAGAATCATCGAACTGACTGTGCGGCTTATAAGCGCCTTTTGATAGTCGTCGCTTGTTGGCATATACATGTAAAAGGACTTTTTCAGAATAAGCGTATCGAGTATTTCGATGCCGTTGACAATAGGCACAACGCGGTATTTGAGGTCGATTGACGCTTCTTCGCCCGCGCTCAAGTTCTCCATGATTATCAGCGGGTTCTCAGCCTGCGTGCCTTCTACTGTGTGACCGTCCTTGTCGGTGTACACATAACTCATGTCGCAATAGTTGAGCAGCACCGACGACAATCTGCTCCACGAGAGCGATACAGCCCATGGCGACGCTATGACGCGCGGATCGGCGACGGTCAGTATCTCGAGGTCGGACGCTGTTAACGGTATCAGCGAAATCTCCTGCGGTACGGAGCGGTTACCGAAATCGTCTTCGGTAAAGACTTTTATGCGGTAGAGTTTCGAGATATTGAGACCTGTCAGGTTCACCCATGAACAAAGCGAATCTATTCTTATTTCGGTATCGTCGTACTGAATAATGGTTTTAGTTGCTTTGCCCATGTTTATTTCGGACGACGGTATTCGACCCGCTTTAAGGAGGTCAATTTCAACCCTTTCGAAACCGACATTGTAGAAAATCGTATCGTAGCGACCGGGGTAAACGGTCTCTTCGGTGGCAAAATCCTTCACGCTGTCGAACATGTTGGCGCATCCTGCGCACATCAATAATGTTGCTGTGATAAAAAATATTTGTTTCATAATGATTTAATTTTTAATAGTTTGACGCTTTTCTGCCATAGAGAGTAACTTCCGACAGGCAGTTGCAGCCCGTGCTGGTGTAATTGGAATCGAAACTGGAGAGCGCTTCATAGCGGAAATACCGCGTGGGAGGCGAGAACTGCGGGTCGTCGGGATACATGTAGGCTTCGTCGCCCTTGTGTCCCATCTTGGCTATTTCGAGGTCATTGAGACCGACAGGCAGCGGAATTGTATGTCCTGTCATCAGTACCCACACATCATTGGTTTCGTCGAGGTAGTACATGTTGTATTTGCCTACATTTTCCGACTGATAATACTGTCCGCGCTGGGTAGTGCTTGACAGGTCGCCGGTGTTGTGGCGCTGATGGGTAACAATGCGGCTCAGTTCGTAGTAGGCGCCAAGGTCGATAAAGAGGTTCCAAGGCGCGTTGGGGCCGGAGCCGGAGCCAATGCGTCCGATTGCCGCTGTATGCATGTAGTTACTGGCGTTGAGCAGTTCGTCGGTCTTGTCGTCGATTACGCGCCCTATACGACCGTCGAAGCCGCTACCGAAGCACATAGGCTCGCCCGCTATCGTGTCGTTGGTAAGCGGCAGTATCCATTCGTCCTTTAAAATCTTCTCATCCTGAAGCAAATAGAGGCTTCCGAAATCGACGGGGGCAGTGATGTTGCCGTAGATGTCTTCGACTGATATCTTCACTTTTACAGGGTCGTTGGGGCCTTGCGTGAGGTCGCTAACAAACTTTCTTTCAGTCAATTGATTTGACGAATAGACTGCTATGAGGTCGCGCGCGACGCCTTCCTGAGTGAAGGTGAAATTGACGTAGATATTGACTGTCTGTTCGAGTTCGTTAGTCCAGTCAACGTAGAACGAACTGAATCCGGGCCTGACTATCAGAGACTTTGCTACCCTTGAGATAGATGGTTCGAGGGGTGTAACGTCAACCTTTACAATTTCGGAGCGGTTGCCCGCGCGGTCGGTTGCGAACAGGTTGATAGTGTGCGGATTAGTGTCACCCAGGCCGTAAACGTCGAGCGAATCCTTGAAGTAGGATGCCGAGAACTTGAACACTTTGCCGTTGGTGGCGGTAAACTCGGCGTCAACGGTCAGCAAATCCTCGTCGGCAGGGCGTGTATAGAAGATACGTGCGCCGCCGTATAGAGGAGTGACGGAGCGGAGAATAGGCTTGGCGGGTGGTGTGCCGTCGTTTGAGCCTATCTCGAAGCGCTGCTCATTGCACCCAAGCAGCCCTATAGCGATGATTGTTAAAAATATCTTTTTCATATAATTGTTAGTTTTGAGTAGTTCTATAGTAGTTGGAGTTGGTAGTTGGTAGTTAGTAGTATTAATCATTAATCATTAATCACTAATCATTAATCACTATTCACTGCCTACCATCCCGGATTCTGTTTGAGGTTCGAGTTGGTATTCATTTCATTGAGGTCGATAGGCCAGAGGCAATCGGTGATGGTGAACTTGCGGCTTTGTTTGACGTCGAGGACGAAAAATTCAGCTGCTGTGCGTCCCTGATGGTTCCATCCCCATACAGGCGCCGAGAACTCGCGTGCGGCGCGTTTGTGGCGTATCATATCCCAGAAATGGCTACCCTCGAAAGCAAGTTCGATGCTGCGTTCTGTCAGTATGATGTCGCGCAGGCCGTCCTGTGTGAGGTGTTTATTGACGGTACGCGCCAGATAGGAACTGCTCCAGACGCTTTCTACGTCAGGTATTCCTGCGCGGCGACGCACAATGTTAAGAGCGTCGTAAACTTCCTGCGACGGACCGGAGTACTCGTTCAACGCTTCGGCTTTCATCAGATAGAGGTCTGCCATACGTATTATCGGGTACGGAAAGCGTATCTGTCGCGTCCAGTTGCCGGACGTCGATTCGGGGTGTACAAACTTCTGAATGCCGATGCCAGTACAGAGATAATCGGTCGATGAAGTGCTTGTCAAGCCGCCATCCTTGTCTTGAAACATCAGGGTATTGATGCGGGTCAGGTGCGAGCGCCAGTAACCGCCTGTGAAACCCAGATTGGCATAGAAGCGCGGTTCGCGTTTCAGATACAGGTTCACAACCTCTACGCCTGGCTGCATTACGCCTCTATATTGCTGATATTTAGGGTCTTCTACGCCTGGCAGCGTTACAATGTTATGAATTACATTACGGTCGAAAGTAATGTCTTCGTCAATCGGCAGACCGTTGATGGTGTAATAGCGTTCAGCCATGGCGTATGTTGCCGCCATCCATTGCCACGAATAACCTGTCACATTGACCTGTCCGCCTTCGGTATAGCCTGCCGGGAGGCGTATATTGGTTGATTGCTGCAAACCGCCGTCTGCCGAAAAGTTGAAGTTTGAGTAGCCCCACAGCAGTTCCTTGTTCCACGAATCAACTACCAGCATACGCAGGTCGTAAATCGTCTTCATCAGGTCTTCGTTCATCAAGTAATCTTCTCTGTCATAGAGATATACTTCCTTTTCGTAGGTGTAGAGTTCCTTTTGGTTGTATGTGGCGAGATCAAGCGCCTCATTAATAGCATTGATGGCGTCTTTCCATTTTTCCTTGTTTTCAGTCATCGGGAAAAACGGCTGATTATCAACAGGGTCGAGGAAATCCTCGAAATATTCGCGATTGCCGTTAAAGAACGGACTTGCGCGAAAAAGCATCACGCGCGCCTTGATAGCCAGTGCGCCAATGCGGTCAACAGTGCCGTAGTCCTGTGCCGTAGCGCGCTCTTTGAGGTCGGGGATGGCTTCGTTCATCAGTTTGATGACATAGTCAAAGCAGTCTTCGAGTTTCAAGCGATACACGAACAGTTTGTCGGCAAGAGCATCCGGGCTGACCTGTTCGTCAATGATGCAAATCGGTCCGTACTGCTGTATTAGCAGAAAATTGTAGTAAGCCTTGAGGAATTTAGCCTGCGCTTTCCAGTCAGCCTTTTCGATGTCGGCCATGTCGGCTACCTTGTCGATATTGTCAATGAAGACATTCGTCTGGCGTATGCCTTCATAGAGTTTTTTTGCACCCACAGTGCCCGACCACGTGCCGAGTATCGGCGACGATTCGGACTGCAAGCCGCGCATGATGCGCAGACCGCGCATGTAACCGCTGTTGCTGTCATAGTCGAGGCGTCCTACGAACTCGTCGCCGAGCGTCCAGGTGCTGTTGTGAGTGTCGTGGATAGCGGGCATATAACTGTAAATCTTAGACAGCGCGTTGTACGCCTCTTCCTTGACTGCGAAAATGTTTTCGAGTGTCAGAGTATTGTCGGGCACCACTTCAAGGTACTCGGAGCAGGATGAGAGAAGTCCGCTTCCCCCTAAAAGCAGAACTAAAAGCCCCGCCGCCAGCCGTTTTTTACTCTTATTGGTAATCATTTGATATATAATATTTTTCATAAAATAATTTTATTTAAATGTTTCATTAGAACTGCACATATACTCCGATATTAAACCTTCTGTTGAGCGGATATCCGAGGCCGTTGGCGCCCGTTTCCGGGTCCCAAAGTTTGAATGGGCTTACCACAAACATATTTTCAGCGCTGAAATAGAGGCGTGTGTTTTCAAGACCTATACGCTTGAAAGTGTCGAAGTTGTAACCTGCTTCGATTGTTTTGAGGCGAAGGAACGAGCCGTCGCGCATCCACCATGTCGATTGCCTTGAATTGTTGGCTATGGTATTTATTGACAGGCGAGGCCAGAAAGCGTGTACATCGGGATTTGTCTCGCTCCAGTAACTGTCGGCTATGTAAGAGAGCGCATTGCGTCGGGAGGTAAACGGCGCTATGCCATTGTTGGAAGTACCTGTATTGATGAAGAACGTCACCATGGAATTGCCCTGAAAGAAGAATGAGAAGTCAAACTTTTTGTATCCGGTCGAAAGACCGAAGCCGTACTGCATTTTAGGTACTGTCGGATAACCTATCGGCACGCGGTCGTTGTCGTTGATCACGCCGTCGCCGTTGATATCCTTGTACTTGATGTCGCCTGCTTCATATTCGCCAAAGTCCTGCTTGGGCGAGTTGGCTATCTCTTCATCGTCAACAAAGAGACGCTCGGCTACCAGACCCCACTGCTGATTGATGTTGTAACCTTTCCTTTTCAGGTATTCGTCGGGATAGTTCTTTTCGTCAAGCTCCAGATATTTATTGTCGGCGTATGTAAGGTTGGCGCGTCCCTGTAACCAGAAATCGGGCGTAAACGAGTGTTGCAGGTCGAGTGAGCCGTCAATGCCCTGCGAACTGACCCTACCCACATTGCCGCTTATAGATGCTTCAAGACCTGCCGTAGATGGGAAATTTTGTCGTTCCATGTATATCTGGCTGCGGATATCCTTAAAAAAGTCTATCTGAAACTTGATATCTTCGTTTTTAAGCAGCGACAGTTCGAAACCGAGATTGTACTTGTCGGACACCTCCCAAGTGATGTCGGGATTGGCGTAACGCATTATTGTATATCCCGGATATGAGTTCATAAAAGCGTCTCCGAAGTTGTAACTGCCGCCCGACAGGGCAATGTTGGACAGGAAGAAGAACCTTCCTGAACGGCCTGAAATAGCGTCGTTTCCAACCCTTCCGTAGGTAAACTTCAGTTTCAGGTTGCTGACGGTGTTTTTGTATTCCGCAAAGAAGTCTTCGTTAGAGACGAGATACCCGAAGCCATACGACGGGAAGAAACCGTATTTCTTTTCGCCGGTGAATTTCTCCGAGCCGTTGTATCCATACGAGAACTCGAAGAAGTAACGCGAATCGTAGTCGTATGTCAAACGTCCGGAGTTACCCATGTTGCGTTCGGGCAGTGTCTCATAAATAGATGTACTGTTACCGCCTGTCAGCAGGTTTTCTTCCGCCATGCCGACTGTCATGGCGCCAACGTTGTGAAGTCCGAACTTGCGGTCCCAATTGAAGCGCGCCTCATAATAATAGTGACCGCTGGCGTCGCGTCCGGGTATGACGTTACCCAGATAAGCCTGTCCTGATGTGGGATTGAGGCAAAAAAGCTTGTACTCGCCCGTTACCATGTTGTAACTGTCCACATCGTAGTAATACGGCGCGTAGGCTCGGCGACTGGTATATTTACTCCATGAATTGACCGACGCTTTAGCTTGAAATTTAAGTCCTTCGACCCACTTGCCGAAGTCTTGCGTCAGTGTAGCCTGCGCTGTCATGGTGCTTTCGTTGCGGTCTTCATAGCCGCTTACCATGCTGGCGTATGGATTGCTCTTCAAGCCGCCATCCACAAAAGTGCCGCCAAAGAGGATGTGTTCGGTAAACTGATGGTCGGCGTCAGGCGCAAAATATGTCGGGAAATCGACAGGGTTTGCATTCATTACCTGAGAGAACACGTCTGAGGCAGTGAGGTACGGACCGTTATATTTTTCAAAACGTCCGCTCACACGTGTGTCGAGGGTCATCGATTCGGTCAGTTTAAAGATGACATTGCTACGGATGTGAACGCGGTCAATGTCGATGTTGTTGTTGAAATTGTTGCGTTTATCGACCTTTAGCAGTCCCGTTTCGTTTTCATAACCACCCGACACGTAGTAGCGCGCCACCTTGCCGCCTCCCGACAGGTTGATGTTGGCTTTCGTGTTGATGGTGTAGCTTTTGAACAGCATGTCGTACCAGTTCACATCGGGATAAATCATCGGATTGTCGCCTCGTTCGGTCGATTGAATCTTCTGCTCACTGTAGTACGGTCCCAGTTCGGGATTGCGTGTTATACGCGCCTCGTTGTAGAGACGCATATATGATGTAGCATCAAGCATATCGTTCATGCGTGTAGGCGTAGCGGTGTTGACGTCGAGGCGTGCGTTGATTTTGACGCCGCCTTCCTGCCCCGCTTTTGTCGATATGAGGATGATGCCGTTAGCGCCTCTCGCGCCGTAGAGAACGGTAGCGGAAGCGTCCTTGAGGATTGAGAAACTCTCGACGTCGTCGGGCTGCAGGCGCGCAAGGTCGTCGGTAGTGGCTTCGAAGCCGTCAATAAGGATTAGAGGGTCGGCCTTGTATCCGAAAGTAGTAACACCGCGCACAAAAAACTGTGCATTGTCGGCGCCCGGCTCGCCCGATGTCTGATACGAAATCATACCCGGTATCTTGCCGGCAAATGCTGTCGTGAGGTTACTACTCGCTATCTTCAGGTCTTTAGTGTTGACCGTCTGAATCGAAGCCACCACACTCGCTTTCTTCTGCCGACCGAAGGCGACGACTGTCACCTCTTCAAGTTCACTGGCCTGTTCTTCGAGCGTAATCGTCACATTGTTTTTGCCGTCGAAGGTTAAATCCTTGTCCTGCATTCCAAGATACGATGCCCTGAGTTTAGTGCCTTCTGTCACGTTAGGCAGTTCAAAATTACCGTCCATGTCTGCTGCTGCACCCTTCGTGCTGCCGACCACCGTAATGACGGCGCCCGCAAGCGGCTCGCCATCCTTATCAACGATCTTGCCTTTGAAGGATACACCGTTCTGAGCCATCAGAGTGACGGAACAGCAGAATAGAAACAGTATCGACGCCATCTGGCGTACTAGCTTTGATGCGATTGAACGCATTTCTGTAATTGGCTTCTTTTTCATACTCTTTCAAGTTGGTTATTATTATGTTGGTTAAAAAATATCAAAATGCTTGCTAAGAAATTTTCGTGAACAAAAATTGTTTTTGAGATCGCTTCGCGTTCCTGCAATACTTGCGTGCCGAACTGAGCCTTGCAATGACTGCCGACAAACGGTTAGCTCCCTCTACTCGGTAGAGAGGGGCATGGGTAAAGGAGAGGTGGCTCTCCTCGAAAAGAAAAGATATGGCGGTGTTTGTGGAATGAAATTTTTTAGTATATTTCGCGCGTGAATCTGTATCGCTGACGCCAGGCAGAACTCTCTCTAGTAATAAAGGGAAGTCGGGCAGTCGGCCAATGCCAACCTGACGGCCAAATTTTGGTTGGTCGCTGAAGTTTTCAACAGTGGTGAAAACCGGTTTGAGGGATGATCTTAGTCCTACTTTCATTCTATTTTCGTTTATCTCATTTCGCAAAGGTAAACTTTTGTTTTGAGACTACCAAATTTTTTTGGATTTTTTTTCAATTATTTTTTTGGACTAATCATTAACAGTTTGAAATTAAGTGTATTAGGCAGCGAAGTTATATAATAATTTTGAACTCACGTTATTTTGTGATTTTTTATAGTTGATTATCAGATGGTTGTAGATTGCTTCGTGCCTACTCATGACGCAATCATAATTATATTGGTATGAATCCGGTAACGCAGGGGGGCTACCCTTGCGGTCGCCCACGATGGCGTATTCAACGGTCAGGACGACAGCTACGACCCCTCCCGCCACAAAAAAGTTCAGAACTCTTGACCGTGGAAAGTCTTTAATGATAGCATCTGGTCAGTGCTTCTGCATTTCTACCTTCTAATTTCCACCTTCTACCTTGGGGTAAGAGCCTTATTGTACTAAGTACAATATCTATAATGGAACAATATGTCATGAAAATATTGATTATAAGTATATTAGATAACATTCAATAACGATAATGTTATGAATTTTTAACTTCTACCTTCTACGTTAGCTTCAGGTCAGGAGTTCTCACTGTTCACTGTTCACTATTCACTATTCACTGTTCACTATTCACTATTCACTGTTCACTATTCACTATTCACTATTCACTATTCTAAGATTTCCATTCTGCAACCCGTATTTTGTCCGGAGAAGGCGATCCCCAGAAGGATTTTTTTCCCGATATACGAATTATAGTAACGACGATGGTGTATCTGCTTCATTGCTTC
>JAITPL010000114.1 GCA_031289445.1 Tannerella sp. | reverse complement strand
TCTTAATTGAATAGACGCCGGGGACATGTTGGGCGAACGCAGCGCGCCCCTACGGACACAACATGACATCACCTGTTTATTTTCAATTGACTTGTTCATCGTTCTTTTAATTTTTAATTGAACTGTTTTATTTCACCACGTCTGCGGGGTTTTCGACGCTTGCCTTATAGACACGCCAGCCTACGCAGAGTGCGATGGACAACACTAACGCAGTCAGAATCGACAAATATATCCAGGCCGGAATACCGGTTTGTTTCACATACTTCTCAATCCATTGCCGCATGATGTAATATCCGATCGGGAACGCTATTACCGCTCCTATGACAAGCAAGAGGAAATACTCGCGGATAAAGAGACCGAGTATGTTGCCTGCGGTTGCGCCGTTGATTTTGCGGATGGCGATTTCCTTGCGCCGCTCTTCGCAGGTCAGAGATACCAGCGACACAAAGCCGAAGATACAGATTATCACACATACCAGCGACACAAACGAGAGCAGTTTCAACAGCGCGTTCTCCGACTTCAAGAAGGCGTCGTAGTTCTCTTCGGCGTTCTGTATGTCCTTATACACGGCGTCCGGATATTCCGTCTTGATGAGCCGTTCAATCCTGTCCCTGCATTCCTTCCATCTGCCTTCAGCATACCGGAAAAGGATGCAGTCACCGGCTCTTGCCGCATCGGCTTTCCTGTAAAAGAACGGAATCACCCGTGCAGTAGGTTCGAAGTTGTGTATGTCCTTAATCAGTCCTTTTACGATCCAGGTTTTTCTGTTATCGTCGAAGGCCTGATGAAACTGCTTGCCTACCGGCTTGTTCCATCCGAATGCTTTGGCGGCAGACTCGTTAATCAGCACGGCTTGTTCGTCGTCGGCGTCGTTTATCAGGTCGCCTTCAAGCAGGCGAAGTCCGTAA
This sequence comes from Tannerella sp., assembly GCA_031289445.1. Lineage (GTDB taxonomy): Bacteria > Bacteroidota > Bacteroidia > Bacteroidales > Tannerellaceae > Tannerella. The sequence goes on along the minus strand of JAITPL010000114.1, from coordinate 2,991 downwards.
TATTTAGCAAACTGTTCGGAGATTTGCATGTCCTCCAGGTTTACACGCTGGACATCCCCCTCTTTGCCGTCCCATTCATTGATAGTGAGGCTTGTCCTGCTTTGTACGGGAATCAGGGTCTGCGAGCTGCTAAAGGCTTCCGTTACTTCGGGTATCTGTCTGATTTGATTTTCCAGCACGCCGATGTCCATTCCCTTGAGCCAGACAGTAACATAGGCGCGGTTTTTAAAGTCAAAGCCCAAGTCGGCGACGTTGTGCAGGTGGTACATTTGCTTGACGATTACTATGCTGCAAAACGCAAATCCGATGCTTATTATCAACTGAACAACAACGGAGGCTTTGCGGAACAGGTTTTTATTGCTTTGACGGATGACCGAGTTGAGTGTACGGCGTCGGAAAGCGGCCAACACGGTCCAGAACGTCAATAGCGAAAACGCAATGACCGCGGCAATATACAGGAGTGTTTCTCCGTAGATGGAGGACAGTTCCATACGTATTTGCGACAGGGTCTGAAAAGGCTGGTGTGCCGTCTGAATAAAAGTCAGTCCGAAGAGAAGCGCAATCAGTAATGTGAGGATAAATTCTACCGACAGCAGCACAAGCAGCGACCACCCCGACGCCCCGCAAACCCGGCGCAGCGCCAGTTCCTTTTGCCGTATGCGGAAGCGACTGACAAACAGTGTAAGGTAGTTGAAAAGGGTACATAAAATCACCAGCACTCCGGCCAGAGCAAAGAGTTTGATATGCTCGAACTTGACTTCGCGATTGACATGGGGGTCGGTGTAGCGGATGGATTTAAGCGGTATGACGGTCATGTTTGCAATCGAGGTTTGATCCGACTTTATCTTGTGTTCACGGAGCTTGGTTGCAAAGGCTTTCAGATCGACGCCGGAAGCCAGTTCTATCAGTGTATGTTCGCCGGAGGAGTAGTTCCATCGCGGGTCTCCCGTTAGCGGCGCAAGGATGTCGAAGGCATAGTTGCTCTGTCCGGGCAGTCCGGTAACGATGGCGCAGACGGTATATTCGGTATTCCACCGCTTAAACGTTCTGCCGACGGGATCGTCTTCGCCAAACAGAGCAAGGGCTTTTTCGCGCGTGATGGCAGCCTTGTTGCTTCGGGGGATTGTGAAATCCATGCTTCCTTCGATGATTCCGACGTCGAAGATACTGAAGAAGGACGAATCTATCAGTGTTATGCCTGCCTGATGTTCAACGCCGTCGATGACGACCTTGTCGCTAAAACCGGAAATGGACGGAGAAATCGGCAGTGCATGGATTACCTCAGGGAAGGTTTCCCGCAGATAGGCGGCCAGCGGATAAGGCCCGCTACGGTTGATTCCGTTGGAAGATAACGAGATCGGTGTACTGACGCAATAGATGCGGTCGGCGTTCTTGTGGAAGCTGTCGTACGACATCTCGTAACGAATCCAAAGCACAGCCATGGCAAAGCAGGTAAACCCTACCGCCAAGCCAACGACGCTAATAAGCGTCTGGCTTTTGTACTTCCGCAAGTTGCGGAAAGCTACTGTCAAATAATGTAGAATCATAATTGATAGTGATTAATGATTAATGATTAATGATTAGTGAATAACGAATAGTGAATAGTGAATAGTCGTAAGCCCTTTTTAATTGACTGCGTCGAACGTTGTTTCTTAATTTTTAAAAGATGATTTACAGAATTAACAAAATTCACAGAATTAACATATTGCTTCTGTACAAACGGAGGGGCGCACCGTCTCTACTATGTATGTGGGTGCGCACCGTCCGTCTCTACTCTCGCCTTTTGTCCTTTCTTCTGTCTTTTAATTCTTAATTGAATCGTTCTCTTAATTTTTAATTGAATGTCATCGTCTTTTAATTGACTGCGTCGAACGCTGTTTCTTAATTTTTAATTGACTTTCTAATTTCTAACTTCTAACTTTATTAGAGTATCGTTTCTGCTACCAACTCTCCGTCGAACAGGTTGATGATGCGTCCGGCAAAACCTGCGTCGTGCCGACTGTGCGTTACCATGACGACGGTTGTTCCCTCCTTATTCAATTCGGTGAGCAGAGTCATCACTTCGAGACCGTTTTTGGAATCGAGGTTACCGGTCGGCTCATCGGCAAGAATCAGTTTCGGACCGGCTACTACCGCGCGGGCTATGGCGACGCGCTGTTGCTGACCTCCCGAAAGCTGTTGAGGGAAGTGCTTGGAACGGTGAGTAATCTGCATCCGCTCCATTGCTTCATTCACTTTCCGCTTGCGCTCGGACGCCGAAACGCCCATGTAAAGCAGCGGCAGCTCGATGTTTTCATGCACGTTCAACTCGTCAATCAGGTTGAAGCTCTGGAAAACAAAGCCGATGACGCCCTTGCGCAGTCGGGTACGGTCCGACTCGCCAAGCAGACTGACGTCGGTACCGCTCAGGAAATACTTGCCGCCGGTGGGATTGTCGAGCAAGCCCAAAATGTTCAACAGCGTGGATTTACCACAGCCGGAAGGCCCCATCACGGCGACAAACTCACCTTCTTGAATCTCAATACCTACACCGCTCAAGGCGTGTGTTTCAACTTCTTCCGTACGGAATACTTTTGCTAAATTTTCTGTTTTGATCATAAATATAAAATTTTAAATGAGTATTATATAGTGAACAACGAATAGTGAATAGTGAACAGTGAATAACGAATAGTGAATAGCCGTAAGCCCTTTTTAATTGACTGAGTCGAACGTTGTTTCTTAATCCGTGATTTTTAGTTCTTAATTGACTTGTTCATTGTTCTCCTAATTTTTAATTCTTAATTCGTAATTGACTTGCATTATTCTTTTAATTTTTAATTGAACTTCTAATTATTTTATCACATCTGCCGGATTCTCCACGCTTGCCTTATACACCCGCCAGCCTACGCAAAGCGCTATGACCAACACCAATGCAGCCAGAATCGACAAATAAATCCAAGCCGGAACAGGGGTTTGTTTTACATATTGTTCCAACCATTGCTGCATTATGTA
>JAITPL010000006.1 GCA_031289445.1 Tannerella sp. | reverse complement strand
CGGCCGCCCGGACACAAAGTATGTTGACATGGCAAGGTTCCGGCTGATGAATCACGAACTGGATATAAAGGTAGAAATTAGAAGGTAGAAGAAATTGGAAGTTAGAAATTGGAGGGTAGAAATTGGAAGTTAGAAATTAGAAATTAGAAATTGGAAGTTAGAAATTCAATTAAGAATTAAGAGAACAGTTACAAACTTTAAATTTTAGATTTATGAGACTTATACTGCACAATTTTTATTTCTCTTAAAGCGATTCAGGACATCAAGTATCCTGAACATCATGGGCTTGTCAATAGCTTATGCGGTGTTTTTGTAATCGTTGTACAGACTTATTACGATTTCAGTTTCGACGGAAATTTCGAGAAGGCGGACAACGTTTATATGTTTTCCCAGTTCACAACTACTCAAAAGCCAAGAGAATTTGCCGAAAAGTATCCTGAGATAAAACATTATTGTTTTATGGATCACGGAGAAAATAAAACGACATTTGACGTCAGGGATTCTACCGATAAGGTACATGCTTTTGACTAGACAGCAAGGCGTACAAGTTAAGGGTTTATAGACATATTTACTCCCAAAATTATTGTTGGAGACGCAGCCCGTACCGCATTTAATATGGAATGGAACGCGATGCTTACCGAAAGTACGGCAAAAAGATTTTATGGAAACGAGAATCCTGTAGGAAAGGTTTTTTACTTCCATAATCAAAATACCCCGATAACCGTTGTGGCAGTGTGTGAGGATTTTCCCAAAAATTGCAGTTTGGAAAACGGAGTCTATCTCAACCAAAACGAAGACAGTCCCTATAACAGTAGCTACTATTCTTATTTTGAAATTGTACCGGGAGGCAAAGATAAAATAATGAACAAGTTAAAGGCAGAGATGCTCGAAAAGGCAGAGACGCTCGAACCGAAAGAAAAAAACAGAGGAATACAATTCGATTTTATTGCTTTGCCGGACATACATCTTAAATTCCCCTATTTATTAATCACTAATTTTTCGATGGAGAGTTGGTAGCGCAAACGATACTGTAAGAAAACTTTTTTCATCCCTCGCGCTTGTCAATCTAAATATTTTATGTACCTTTGCACTATGAACATAGAATATAATAGGCAACCATTGTCGGAAGTCTTTGGATTTCCAATTGAAAATCAATCAGCAAGGGCAGCACGTTATCGAGACGATAAACTCTGTCCATTCAACAATATTGTTTCAAATTGTACCAAAAACAGTATTGATTCTCCATTAGGCGTATGCAGTTTATACCATAAAACCCGTCCTGTAATTATCTGTCCAATCAGGTTTCGCGAAGATTGGAAAATCATGAGTGATGCGGCAACATTCATCTTTAGCGAAAAAACCGCGTGGACACATATAGGCGAGGTTAAATTACAGGATGATTCCGGAAAACCCGCCGGAAATATCGATTATGTTCTTGTCTCTTATGACGACAAAGGCAGAATCATTGACTTCGGTTCACTCGAAGTTCAGGCTGTATATATTTCCGGAAATTTAACAGGTCCATTCAACGCCTACATGGAGAAACCCGCCATGGATTTTAATTGGACGCAAGCCGTTAAGTATCCTAAGCCGGACTATCTATCGTCATCAAGAAAAAGATTAATACCTCAAATTATCTCCAAGGGTTCTATCTTGAAGCAATGGAATAAAAGACAAGTAGTTGCTTTACAAACAACATTCTATGAAACATTAGCGCCACTTCCCGAAGTAGATAAAGCCGAAGCGGATTTTGCATTTTTTCTTTATGATTTAGTGTCCGGCAAAAGCGGGAAACGTTTGGAGCTAACATTACAGAAAACCGTTTATACAAAATACGCATTGGCATTAGAGCGCATTGCAAAGTTTGAAGCAGGCTCTATCAATGATTTCACTCGATTATTGCAGAAGAAACTGGATGCAAAACGAATAGCAGATAATCTTGAAAATGTGATTGCAGAATGAACCGTCAGACGAACTTATTTGGAGAGACATTGAGCGCTTCTTCAACCATTACAAATGTGGCTTCCGTTCCTAAACGAAGCCCGTTTCGATACCCCGGCGGAAAAACATGGCTTGTTCCGACCGTACGGCAGTGGCTACGGCAAGAGAATACGCCTGCGGCAGAATTGATTGAGCCTTTTGCCGGAGGAGGTATTGTAAGTCTTACCGCAGCATTTGAAAATCTGGCCGACCATATTACAATGGTAGAAAAAGATAAAGATATTGCCGCCGTTTGGGAGGTTATATTGAATGGAAAAAACAAATGGCTTGCCGATAAAATCATATCTTATCACTTGACTGTTGATAATATAAAGGCAGAGTTAGACAAACCGGATAAACAAATATACGATGTGGCATTTTGTACTATCCTCAGAAACCGGATTTTTCATGGAGGTATCCTTGCCAAGGGTTCGGGAATGACTAAAAACGGAGAGAATGGAAAAGGGATAGCATCCCGCTGGTATCCTAAAACATTGCATGACAGGATTATTGCCATCAATTATATAAAGGATAAAATTCGTTTTATTACAGGAGACGCATTTGAAATTTTAGAACAACATCAAGACGACGAAAAGGCGTATTTTTTTATTGACCCGCCATATACCGTTGCCGGTAAAAGGCTTTATACTTATTTTGACATAGACCATGAGCAACTCTTTGCCTTAACTTCCAAACTGAAAGGCAGATTCATGCTGACTTACGATAACACGGCAGAAATACGGCAACTCGCAGACACATACCATTTACCCTATAAAACAATTCCGATGAAAACAACGCATCATTTGGAAAAGACTGAAATTGTCATTTCGGACAACTTCAGATGGTGGCAATAATCCGGTAAGGTCTGTTTTCGGGCGGATGCTAAGACGTCCTTGCGTGTGTCGCATCGTCGTACCGGTCTCCCGCCATCATTTATTTATTTGCTGTCGGCTGATACCAGAGCGAACGCCAATAGCGCTGTTCCAGCTCATAAGTATCCACTACGGTGGCAGGATTGTGTTCCGGCGGAAGCACGCCATACTTTTTCATTTCGCGGATATATTGCGGACGCGGCACAAATCCCTCCATATCAAAACGCTTGACTTCATCAAGGTATTGTTTGGCACGCTTTATACCGGCAAGAATCGTTTTATAACGCGGGTCGTGTTTATCTTTAAAGACCGCTTTGCCACACGACTCGTAGCCTCCTGCGTTTTTCGCCAGAGGCGCCAGGAGCAAAGTCGATTGTTCAGGCAGCGTAAGGTCATAGACGAGATTGCGCGAGAGGCGGCGGCGAGCATCTTTCTCGCTGTAAGGCTCCCATGGCGGCGCGACGGTTTCATCCGAAGGCGTCAGAGGCAGTTGCCGTTCGCTTCCTGCGGCGTGGCAGGCAATGCAAGTTTGCTGAATCACTTGCTTCATGGCCATTGTTTCAGGCCATTTCTCGTCGGATTTATCCTGATTATTTTCGGCATAACCGCCAAGCATACCGTTACCTAAACCCGCATAAGTGCCCAGATAAGTCGCGCCGGTTTCTATCCAAAGCCGGAGAAGAGTTTTTTCGCGGTCGTCGAGTTTAACCCCGTGATGTTTACCGTCGGCGAGCATCAAAAGGCGGCTGGCGCTACTGCCAAGCGTGCGTGGCGGATAATTGCTCTTGGGCATGTTACGTCCGTCCGCAACAAGACCGCGTGCCGTGATGTTGTAGTAACTGACTGTGTATAACGGAGTGCGGTGGCCTACCAGCGAAACGCCGCCGGAACGTTTTTCGGGTGAATGGCAGGCAACGCAACGCTCGTCGAGGATTGGTTGAATATCTCGCGTGAAATCAAGCACATCGGGTATGCCGGTCGATTGGGCAAGAGGGTAGCCGCAGGCGTCCATACCGCGAAAATCGGCCACAGGCGTTATCGGGCTGGGAGGACGACGCAGGGCGGTCGCTACTGCATTGTCGCGTTGAGGAGCAGCATCTCTTTGTTCGTGACAGCCTATGCAGGAAGATATTTCGCCCGGCATGACCGAAAGGAAAGACTGCATCCGTTTGACCGAGCGGTCGTTTTCATCAAGTGCGACAAAAAAGAAACTGCGCATGGCAGGCAATTCAAAGTTGGCCGAGCCGTCCGGATCTACAGGAACAGTGCCGACAACCCGCTCAAGCGTGAACGAGCCTCCGTAAGTGAGCGGCTCCATGCCACCGGTAAAATTAATCGGTTTGGGAAGCGTTTCAAGGATAAGGAGTTTTTTTATTTCGCCGCGTTTGACGCCGGCCATATTGCGTCCCTGATAAACGTCCATCAGGATAAGGCGTCCGTTGGGGTTGGCCGGATTGACGGTAGAAGCGATGGGGTGTTCCCTTTCGCGGGGCATGACCGGTCGCGGCTCTTGTAGGCGCAGATTGCGTTCACGCCACTCGGCAGGAAGTTCATAAATGACCTGTTCGTTGCCCTCGCCATCTATAAACACCACGCGGGCATCCTGAGAGGCCATAAAAGCCGTTTCGGAAAAGGCCCAGGGATCGCGGTAATTTTCATTGCGGGAGATTTTTTTCGCGGCAGACTGTTCGTCGGGGCCGGAGCGGGGGTCTATGATGCCGACAGGGCCGACGTGTTCGGTGCGTCCGTGTCCCCACGAAAAGATAGCGACGACTTTATCGCTGCCCGGAACAGGTTTGGCGTCGATAAAGACGGTGCCGGGGTGCATGTTGCCGTAATAAACCATTTGACGGGTACCGTCGGGGAACATTGTCCAGAGGTGGTGATAATGCACCTGACTGCGATCCACATATTCCCAGCGCGTGTAGAGAATCTGACCGTTGGGAAGCGGCCAGGGCGTATTGTCGTGCTCGACGTTGCCGGAGAGAGCGTGGATATTTTTACCGTCGAGGTCGCAACCGTAAAGGATGGCGACAGGGGTAAGCCAGCATTGCACCCAGCGTTTGGCGCGGCTGGAGACAAATATGATTTTGTCGTCCGCAGTGTAGGTCGGCTCAATATCGTCGCAGTCGCCGTCGGTGAGTTGTTTGAGACCGGAGCCGTCGGGTTTGATTTCGTAAAGATGAAAGTGGCTTGATGTGCCGGCGCGGTAAGAAAAAAGAATCTTCGTAGCGTCATAATCCACCTGCGGGTCGCGGACAGAGCCTTCAGGGTCGTCGAGAAGGACGCGCACCTGCTTCGACGCCATGTCGTAGATGCAGAGTTTACCGCCATTGTTAGGTGCAGGTTTGCGTTGGTCGTTGTCGGCGTAATAACCGAAATTGGCATACCAGTGCGGGTCTATACCGTCGGCGCGAACGGCAAAAACAATTTGAGAGACGCCGCTTAATACTTCACCGGCAGTCTTTTTTGCCGCAACTTCATAAGATACAAAGTTCGACAAAAACATCAAGCACAATAATACAATTCCATTAATCTTCCGTGCCATACCTTACATCTTTTCGGATTACAGAGTTTTGAGATACAGTATTAACGCATCAAGTTCGGCGGCGCTCAGATTCCGGGTAGCGCCGTGTTTGTCGTCGGTGTTGCAGGAGGTAAATACCTCCTGAAGCGTGGTAGCCCTACCGTCATAAAGGTAAGGCGCGGTACGCCAGACCTCGCAAAGCGCCGGAGTATCGAACGGACGGCCTTTGTCGTCGCCGTCGCCTGTGCCCACGTCGTATTTGACCTGGTCGGTGAGATACTTGCCGCTATGGCATTGAGCGCATCCGGCTTGGTCGAAAAGGCGCTTGCCGGTTTGTTTCGGGTCTTTGGCCCTGTATTCTTTCAGGTAAGGGCTTTCGGGCGAAGGCATCTGCTTGAGATATTCGTCCATATCAACGGCTACCGATTCGGGCTGGCGTGTCTGCAAAGTATGCAGAATACCGTTGCGCACGGCTTTCTCGGCGTTTTCGCGGATGCCGGTTATCATGCAGGGAGGCGTTACATGCGAATAAAGCAGGCTTTTGGTGTTTTTAGGATTGCCAAGGCCGTCGTTTTGCTGATCCCAGTTAAGGCCGTCGGCTCGTCCGTCGGGATGGCAGGAGGCGCAACTCTGCCACTGCTGGTAACAGATGGAAGCGTCGTTGAAGGCCAGTTCGCCGCGACGGCGCGCGTCCGGCTCAGGCTCGTTGCCCAAGGCGATAATCTCCGGAAGCGATTGATTTCCCGAAAGCGAGACCCTTTCGATAAACGGCGAAAAACGGCTGCTTATCAGTATCGCGTCTCCGGCCAGGGCCACTTCGCGCGGCATGAGGCCTTGCAAGGCTATGCGCTTCTTTACCGAAGCCGCAAACGAGAGCGAGGTACTTAAATCCGCCTTGTCTCGGATGTAAGCGTCGCGAACGTCGCCGCTGAAAAGTCCGGCCAGATTCTTGTGCAAAGTTGCCAGGTCGATGCTCATAAGCTCGTGAGTTCCGGCCAGGGCGATATAAAGCCGGTCCGGGGCGATGGCAATGCCGGAAGGGTTGGCGGCTCCGTGATCGACGTCGTCCAAAAGCACGGTGGCATACAGCGAATCGCCTTTCAGGTCAACTATACTCAAGGCGTTGGTATTGACCCAGCCTCTGTCAAGCTGCGTTACAGGAACGCTAAAGCGCGAAAGCAGGTGAACGGCATACAGATATTTGCCGTCAGCGGAGGAGGCGATGCCCAGTACGGACTGCGAGCCGCTGGTAAGGCAGATATTCGAGCGGATGCTGTTGGTTGCAGTTTCGACAAGGGAGATTTCGGCGGCTACCACATCGGCCGTTGCAGCCTGGGCAGGCAGAAAATTAGCCACAGCCAGGGTCTTTCCGTCGGGAGTAAGACAAAGGGCACGCGGCTCGCGCACGGTTTGAATCTCCTTCGCTACCTTTTTGCTTTTAAGGTCGATGACCGAAACCGTGTTTGAAAAGCGGTTAGCCACATAGAGCGTCCGTCCGTCGGCCGAGAGCGCCATTCCGCAGGGGGTATGGCCCACAGGAATGCTAGCCTTCACCTTGTTTTGCGGCAGGGCGACGATTTCTATCAGGCCGTTGGCCTCGCCGCTGCCGACATAAAGAGTTGAGCCGTCGGGCGCGAGCAGCAGGTTTTCGGGGTTTTGCTTCAGTTTGATTTGTCCGGTTGTTTCTGCCGTGGCGAGGTCGGTAACGGCAATGGCTTTGGCCGAAGTCAAGGCGGTGTAAACAAGTCCGCGGCCTCCATCCACGGCCATTGCGCCGGGCGACAGGTAAACGTCGGGCGCTTTGTTACCCGCAGTGAGAGCGAGACCGGTTACGGTCAGTAATATATAATGTATATAAGATTTTCTTTTCATATATAATGATTA
>JAITPL010000218.1 GCA_031289445.1 Tannerella sp. | reverse complement strand
CCCAATCGGATTCATCATTTGCATCGCCACGCGCCTGCGAGCCAAAGAGAATGACTGTCTCATCGGGTAAAATTTGATGTTTCAGAGTGCATATATCTTCATATATGCGTCTCTGTTTAGACATCTGCGTTATATGCGCCGGAAGAGTCCGGTTATCAGATATACTATGAAAGCGCTTTTTGTTCATTGTTCCGTTTACTTTTTGTTGCAAAGGTATATAAAAATTCTGACATCAGCCTAATTTCCCATATGTTTTTTCGTCTCGGCAATTTTGAAGCAGGCTTCTACCAGGGCGTTAACGTTATTATCTCCTGTATCGCATTGGCGAAGTCAGGAATATTACCGTATTATAGATATTGTACTTTGTACAATAAGGCCTTTCCAAGGTAGAAGGTAGAAATTCAGAAATTCAGAACTCCCGACCCGATACTATTAGTGTTGAATGTTATGCAATATGCTTATAATCAATATTTCCATGAAATATAACCGTATTATAGATATTGTACTTTGTACAATAAGACTCTATGTGTTATTTTCATAAATAACACGTTATCAGCCATATATACTTCCCGGAAGTCAGGAAATCATAAGGTCAGGAGTTTTGAAATTAAAATGAAACCGACAGCCAAATTATTTATACCAGCGCTTTCTTGAATATTTCTTCGACCTCATTTGGGAAAATTCCGCCTTCATGTACTTTTTCGCCTTCAATATAGAACGTAGGAACGTAGTAATAGTCGTATGTATCTGCTATTTCGGGCTGTTCCGACTCCTCTATCGTTTCAATCTCAATATTCTTGTATGCCTCCTGTTTTTTCAACTCGTCGATATACGCGAACGCTTTCTTGCAAAAAGGACACTGCCTTAAATAAAATAACTTTATCGGTTTCATAAACTAAACTAAAATTAAATGTTAAAATCTAAATCTATAAGTACCTGATTCTAAATATATTGTGAGATTCTTTTCCGACACTGTAACGTCGGTAACGCCTTGAACGCCGGATACAAAGGAGCCGTTCTGCCAGATGGTTTTGCCGCTCTCGGAGATAGCCGATTGCTGAAATTTAGCTGCGGGCAACACAATGGTAGCATGGGTGTTGGCCGGAACTGTTACTTCGTAGGAATAACCGCCGTCCTGCTTCTGCCAAAATGCGAAGATTTGACCCGATATTGTTTGCAGTGACGCTTTGGCCATACTGAGGTCTTCGGGGATAAGAGGCTCAAAACGAATCTGCCGGTATGCGACATCACTACCTCGACCCGGCGCACGTATTCCGGCCAGATACTGATATAAATACTCCGTTACAGTGCCGAACATCTCGTGGTTGTGCGAATCGCGGCCATCCCACTGTTCGAGCAGGGTTGTGGAGTTATTACGAATCCAGTAAGCGTAGCCGGGGTAGGTTTCTTGTGTAGCCACCTTGTAGGCCAAATCGCCGTAACCCGCATCCGATAAGGTCGGCCACAGATACTTGGTACCTATGATGCCGGTATTGAGATGATTATCGCGTCGGTGGATATCATCGACGACGGTTTTGATTATGCCGTCGCGATATTCCTTTGGCATAATATCGGCTTGCATAGCCAACAGTTGATAAGTCTGAAAGCATGAATCAAGTCCTACGAGCGAATTGGACGGATTGAAAAACCTCTCTCTGAAAGCGTTCTTGACCGTATCACTCACCGAGGCATAGAGTTGCGAATCATTCTTGTGACCCAGTACATCAGCAATTTGCGAGAGTAACAGAGCATCGTAATAATAGTAGAACGTGTTTACTACGTCGTGATTGGGACAGTCGCCGCCACCCGGAGCGCACCATTCGCCCAGACTGTACCAGTAACCGTCGAAATAGTTGATGATATAAGGCTCTTCGGGTTTGCTGTCGGTACGTGCCAGATTGCGAAGATAAGCCAGATATCGCAGCATGTTGGGATAATGCTCTTCGAGAATACGCCGGTCGCCGTAGTAATTGTACATCCACCAGGGAATCAGCAGATAGGCGCTACCCCAAGCGACGCCGCCGCCCATGCCGCCTACAAGCGTAGGCGTAGTGTTGGGTATCCAGCCGTTAGGTCGCTGCGAATCGCGCATGTCGTTAAGCCACTTGGTATAGAACGCCGCCATGTCGAAATCGTGCATCGAAGTCTCTGCAATCAACTGACCGTCACCACCATAAGCGCCTTTTTCGCGATGCGGACAGTCGGTAGGATAGCCCACCAGATTACCTTTCTGCGACCATTGACCGGCACGGTGGACACTGTTAAGCAAGTCGTTGGAGGACGTCCATTCACCTGTACTTGTGAGGTCGGAACGCACTACCCTGCCTTCCACTTTGATGTCGGCGAGGTCGGACGAATCGGCTGTCGCCACTTCAATATAACGAAAACCGGTGTAAAAGAAATGCGGCTCATAGACTTCCATCTTTTTGCTTTTCAGGGTATAATCGGTCCATGTCTTGGAGTGATAGGCAAACTTGGTACTCATGCTGTCGCCCGGCTCAAGCGGCTTTGGGAACAACTGATTATTAAGCGTTTCGGAGCCTCGCACGCGGATAGTTTGTCCGGCGCGACCCTTGACTTCGATTCGCCACCAGCCTACAATATTCTGTCCGAGGTCGTAGAGGTAAACGCCCTGTGCAGGCTTTATGTCAGCTACAGGCTTGAGTGTTTCTGTAACGCGGATCGGGACGGACTGCCAGCGCGGGCGGCCTCCCGGACTCGCTATCTCTACGGCGTTCTGCCAAGCGGTCTCGTCCAAGCCGGCTTCTGCCCAAGCTTTGATTTCACGTCGTGCATCGTAGTCTTCGCCACCGTGCAGATTGTTGTATGCGACAGGGCCGACAGTATATTTCCATTCTTCGCCGCTCGTAACAAGCGATTCGCTGTCGTCGTCATACACTATCCTCATCTGTAGCATGAAGCGCGGATTGCCCATAGGATCTGCTCCCCAGCCGTGCCGGTTTTGAGCGCCTACCATATTGTAAGCGCTGTTGCCGAGCAGTAGCCCGAAAGCGTTCTCGCCTTTCTTCAAGCGCTTTGTGAGATTATATGACGAATAGAGTACCGTTTGGCGATAATCCGTAATAGCCGGATTAAGCACGTCGAGGCCTACTTTTTCTCCGTTCAGAAACAGTTCGTAAAATCCTGCGGCTGTAATATATACATAAGCAGACTTCACGGATTTATTCACAGGGAACGATTTACGAAATATGGGAGCTTCGAGGCGGATAGTATCGCGGGCGCTTATCCAGGGCGCTTTCCAGTCGGCTTCGTGCAGGAGGCCGGTATGAAACTCGGCCGTTTCGCTCCATACATCGTCGCTGTTGGTATGCGAGCAGACACGCCAGTAATACGTGCGGTCGCTCTCCAAAGCTGTTCCTTCGTAGGCCACGTTCACGGTGTTACTCTCGGAGCGCAAGCCTGAATCCCAGCAGTTACCGTTTTTTGCATTTGCTTCCGAAAGCACGTCGCTGACGATGATACGGTAAGCATTCTGGTAAACGCCGCGTTCGGCAGAGGTTAATTGCCACGAAAAACGCGGATGGACTGCATCGAGTCCCTGAGGATTGCTCAGGTACTCGCATCGCAGTTCATCTACTGATGTTTTTTTTTCACAACAGCATAATAGACATGCGGTTATAATGATAATACAAGTTCTCATTTCAAGAATATTTCGACTACGGGAATTTCATAATTGGGCTTGATAACCGGCAGGCTAATGTTTACGTTGCCGTCCGATTCTCTGAAGCGTACTTCCGAAGCGTCATGCAGAAGCTGTGCATATTTGATGCGACCTGCATAACCCGGCAGTACAAGGTTTTGCAATGGATAGTCGAGGAGATGAATATACAGTCGATTGCTTGTCGGATTATAAGTAAGCAGGCTCGAGGCGGGCGCTTTGAAGTCTTCGGGCGCTTCGGTACATCCATATATCGAGCGGCTGTTATGCCCCATCCATTCACCCATACCGGCAAGCGCAGCATCAGCGCGGTAATCGAAATCGCCACGGCCTGTAGGGCCAACATTCAGCAGCAGGTTGCCGCCTTTACCGACCGACTCGATAAGCAGAACGAGCAGTTGCTTGGTGTCTTTCCATGAGGTTTCGTCGCGGTAGTAGCCCCATGAGCCGCTGAAAGTCTGGCATGTCTCCCAAGGGAATTTGCGTCCGTAGCGTTCCGGCCATTTTTCGACTTTGTATTGTTCGGGTGTGGTGAAATCCTGACCGTCTTCATACTCGCCGAGGTCAAGGCGGTCGTCAACGATGATGCCGGGTTGCAGTTTGCGAATCAAAGCCAGCAACTCTTTTGAGCCCCAGTCTTCATTACCTTTGCCGTACTTGCCGGGGTATGAGAAATCAAGCCAGAGGATGTCGATTTTACCGTAGTTGGTAAGCAACTCGCGCACCTGATCCTGGAGGTATTTGCGATAGATGCTGAAGTCGCGGCCTTCGTTCATCTTGGCATAATCTTCTTTTTTATCGGTGCGTAGCGGATGTACGTCGTCGATGGTGAAATGCGGGTGATGCCAGTCAATAAGCGAGTAGTAGAAACCCACCTTCAGTCCTTCGGCGCGGAAAGCCTCGACAAATTCCTTTATTAGATCGCGCTTGATAGGAGTGTTGGTTGACTTGTAGTCTGTGAATTTCGAGTCGAACAGACAGAAGCCTTCATGATGCTTCGATGTGAGGACAGCGTACTTCATACCAGCCTGTTTAGCCTTTTTTGCCCAAGCCTTGGCATCGTAGAGATCGGGATTGAACAATTCGAAATATTTTTCGTATTGTTCGTTGGTGAGACGCTCGTTGTGTTTCACCCATTCGTGCCGCGCGGGCAGTGCATAGAGGCCAAAATGGATAAACATACCGAAGCGGTCGTTTGTCCACCAAGCCATGCGTTGAGTTCTCTGTTCCTCTGTTTCGTTGCCCAACTTTTTGTTCTGGGCAAATGCGGAAACTGTAATTAAAATGCTGATAATAAAAATAATACTCCTTTTCATAGGATAAATATTAAAAATTAAAAATGATTTTCACACCGTCCTATAGAGGTGTTTTATAGGATACAAAAGTATCACTTTATTTTTAATTATCCAAAGTTAAAAAATGTAATATTAAAATAGGGTACATTTATTAACGCATTTAGACTTGATTTGGGTAGTAACGGAGGCGCGGCGGATATACGAAAAACGCCAAAAAAGCAGAAACAAAAGCTCCTCAGTCGTGCAAATGTCCCTTCTTTAAAGGGAGCTGGGTTTTTGAAAAACAAAAAATAAATTT
>JAITPL010000054.1 GCA_031289445.1 Tannerella sp. | reverse complement strand
ATTACTCGTGGTGTAATGCTTCGGCGGGCGTCATTGCCATCGCTTTTTGTATGGACAGGCGGATACCCGCTACAATCATAAGCGCCATCAGCAGGTAAATGCCTCCGAAGCTGACGATGAAACGACCTGCCGTATTCGACAGGCGATAGGTATCCGGAATGTCGGCGGCAATCATGTTGGCAACAAAAACGAGCGAGAGAGGCACGGTCAACAGAAGGAGCAAAACGCCTTCGCTAAAGAAATACTCCTTCAAACGAAAACGGTTGGCGCCGAGAGCTATTCGCAAACCTGTCTCGCCGCGCCGCTGCCGAGTGCGCAACCAGAACGTGCCTACAATACCGAAAAAGGCATTGACAAGCAGGAAGACCGCCAACGAAAGCTGCTTGCACTGCCCGGCATTGCGCTGACTTATCCGCAAGTCGCGTAAACCGGCGACAGGCATTACGCCATAGACGTTAAGGTTGTTCACCGTCAGCCGTTCGCTCGTCTCCTCAAGCAAACTGTTTATCTCGTCCTTCGAGAGCTGCCGTTTCATCCGCACGCACAGTTCCGCATTTTCCGCGCCCAAGTCATTGACACTTTCCTCCATACGTTCGCCGACAAGCAACTCGTACAGGGCAGGCTCGCTTTTGCTGTATTCGTCCGCGCGGACAGGGCAGGACACAGCCAGGACGGGAACATCAACTTCGGAATTATCGTACCGCAACTTCCGTCCGTATGCGGATTTTCCCTTAAAGAAGAGCGCTTCCAAATCTTCCGTGATGATAACCTGACGGTCTATTACCTCGGCTTTTTTGATTGTGGACGTCAGGGAGCGTCCCTGCAAGTCCTTTACCCGGAACACGTCGAAATATTCCGGCGATACGCGGCGTATCTGTAAACTCTTGTGCGTGGAAAAACCCGCCGTATCTTCGTCCACCGGAAAGGGGTTGCCCCACGAATTGCCGCCCGAATACGGACAGGAATAATAAGTGACGCAGACCTCCTCCACAGCCGGATGCAGACGTATCTGCTCCATGAGTTTCAGCAAGTCGGCCGTCTGGTCGGAAGCATATTCCGATTCCGGCACGAAGGATGGCGACGACGGTCCGAGTTTCATCAGCTTAAACCGCCACGTATTCTCAATATCGTACCCCAGCGGCGTATTCCACGTGATAACGTCCACGTACAGCCTGTCGGCAACGTACCAGAGCGCACAGGCTACGATGAACAGCTCGGCAAATATCCAGCCGTTGTTCCGGCGTTGCGCCCAAATTATTTTCAGAACATGTTTTATCATATAAATAATGTTTTAGTTGTTATTGATTGAAAACTATTCAATGAATTGTTATTGACTCTTCACTATTCACTATTCACTGTCATTAATGGCATCGACAATATTCTGCCGCGAGATGAGAACAGCCGGAATACCCGCGCTAAGCAGGTTGAGGACAAGCACGAAGACCGTCGCCGCAGCAAACAGTCCGGGCTTGAAGAGCATGTCGAACGTAATCTGCATCGTACTGTCGTACAGCATGAACGACTTGCAGACCGGCAACAGCGCCAGAGCCAGCACAAGCCCGCAGATTCCGCCTATCAGTGTCGTGAGCAGATTCTCGTACAGTATCTGCCGTACCAGTATGCCGCTTGTAGCTCCGAACGATTTGCGTATGCCTATCTCGCCGCGGCGCTTCCGGACGGACGACTGTATGACGCCGGTCAAATTCAGCGCCGGAACGAGCAGCAGAAACAGCAACAGCAATCCGGTTTGCAGAAAATAATCGCTTACCGGCTTCTTGTGCCAGCTATTCGAACCGGTTACCGTCTCCAGATGCGTAAGCGCCCCTGACGGAAACCTGTACACAACTCCGCTCTGACCGGCATTGTACTGTTCCAGCTGCCTGTTCAGTTCATCATTAATCTGCTCGAAGTCGCCGGAACTGTGCGCCAGCATGACTGCCTGAAGATATCCGCAGCCTCCGCAGTACGGAAACCTGCTCATCACGACAGCATTTGTAGAGTATGGCGCCCATATCTCGGCATAAGCCGTCCTCGCCGCCTTGCTGACCGGCTTGACCACGCCGGCAACCGTGTACGGACTGTCGTCTATTATGACTGTTTGCCCTACGGCGTCAACCTTCCCCAACAATCTGGCGGCTACCTCGCTTGTAATCACAACGCGGGGTATCGCCGACTCGAAATCGGCCTGCGTGAAAGGCTTGCCGTAGAGAAACGTGAAATCGAAAATCTCCCAGAACGCATGGTCGGTGTAGGAAATGGCATACTCCCTGAACAGTCGTTTGGACGGCAGCGATACCGGACGTGTTTCCCAGCCCTTGTACATCGCCGTTACAGCCATTGGCGTCTTTAGCGAGTAAAAGCAGGCTTTGATGACTTCGGCAGAGATCGACGAATTGTTTTGACTGTTTTCCGCCTTTGCATTGATGCCATCGACATACAACATCCGGCTGCGAAGCGATTCGGGCGCATAGCCGGAGTTGTTAATCTGAAACACAAGGACAATCACCAGAATCATGGCGATAGACAAAGCTGTCCCCAAGACGGAAATCAGACTTACCAAAGGATTCTCCTTCAGCATCTGCCAGGCTTGTTTGAAATATATTTTCATCATGCCCTACGATATTTGCCGTCCGTCGAAGAAACGAACGGTGCGGCTTGTTTGATTGGCCTGCTGTTCGTTGTGAGTAACCATAATGATGGTGCGCCCTTCCTCCCTGTTGAGCTGGTGCAGAATATCCAGAATTTCAGCGCCCATCTTGCTGTCCAGATTACCGGTAGGCTCGTCGGCGAGGATGATGTTCGGATTGCCGACTATGGCGCGGGCTATGGCGACACGCTGGCATTGTCCGCCGGACAGCTGGGTAGGGAAGTGCTTCATCCTGTGACTCAAACCGACCTTTTCGAGTACCGTTTTAGCCGCCTTGCGCCGTTCGGAAGCCGAAATCTTGCGATATAGCAGGGGCAGTTCCACATTGTCGAGTACGTTCAGCGAGTTGATCAGATGGAAACTTTGAAAAATAAAACCCAGCTGAACGTTGCGGAACGCCGCTTTTTCCTTGTCGTTCATGCCCGACGTTTCAATACCGTCGATTTCTACCTTGCCGACTGTAGGCACGTCCAGCAGTCCCATGATATTCAACAGAGTTGACTTACCGCATCCCGAAGGTCCCATGATAGACATAAATTCGCCTTTCTTCACTTCGAGGTTTACATTCTCCAATGCTACCGTTTCAATTTCCTTCGTGCGGTAGATTTTTTCCAAATTGTTCAATTTAATCATGTCATTTATTTTTATGTGTTGATAATTTATTTGTTCTTTAATTTCAGTTTACTCTTTTCCTGATAGCTCGACACGTCCGAAACGACTACTTCATCGCCCTGCCGCAATCCGCTTACCACTTCCACGTATTCGAAATTGCTGTCGCCCAACTGTACCTTGCGTTTCAACAGTTGATCATCGCTGACTACGAACAGCTCATACTCGCCCTTGCCGGTATAATAAGAAGCGTTGGCAATCCGTAGCGCATCTTCCTTGATGGCGTTCATCACATAGACGTCAGCTTTAAGCCCCGAACGCAGGCGAGGATGATTATCTTCTTCCAACTGGGCGGAAAATGTGAGAATGCCGTTTTTGGACAATGGCGTCATATCGCTCACTGTGCCGTTCAGCTTGTTATTGCCGATTTTGACCACCACCCTGCTGCCGACGGCAATACGGTCGCCGTAAGTATCGGCAATCTCGCCCTCGACCTTGAAGTGCGAAAGCTCGGACACGATAGCCACCCGGCTACCTTGCTGTATCTGCGCTCCAACCTCGGTATTCACATAAGTCAGAATAGCCTTGCGCGGCGAACGAATCTGCGCGTCTTCCAGAGTACGGAGAGCTTCGGCCAATCCCTTGCGAAAAATCCTCAACTCCAACTCCTTTACTTTCAGGTCGGCTTCGGTCAAAGCCTGCTCGTTGAGATATTTCTGCTCGTCTTCGTTGAGCTGAAGCAATCCGACGTGATAGCTTAGTTCTACCTGCCTCACTTTGTCGGTAGTACCGGCGCCCAGACTGTCCAGATAGCGCTCGTTCCTCAACTCCACCTCCCGACGGCTCAACTCCATGCGCGACACCTTGAGCTTCATCTCCATTTCGGACAACTTGCCGCTGTTTGTTACCCGCAGCTGTTCCAGTTGCAGTCGAAGCATCTCTTCCTCGTCTATCAGCTTGTTGTATTCGGTTTCGACCGTCTGCAAGTCCAGCTTCAGTATAGGCGTACCCACATCTACCTCGTCGCCGCCTTTACGGTAAACCTCCACAATGCGTGAATTGATCGGCGAATTGATGATCTCCTCAAAAGCCGGCACAACCTTGCCCGAAGCGTTGACCGAAACCTCTATCGTTCCCTTGTCAACGGTCGAAATCAACAGGTCTTTCCTATTGAGCGAGGCCTGCATGTATGAAATCAAAAATCCTGCGGCAACCACGAATGCAAGAATCAGGCCGCCTGTTTTGAAGATTTGTCGCCATAAGGCTTTCCTTCGTTCTGTTTTAGAAATTTCTCTATCCATCTTTTTTTGTTTAACGTATAAGTGACAAGCAAATCCTGTGCCAAAACCTTAAACGCTTATAAATCATCAATATAGCGAAATACGCAGTGTCCGATTTCGCACACAGTGTCCGATTTTGGCGGACACTTCGTCCGGCGCTCGCCGTCCGTCTTTCCTCTTCGCAATTGTTGTTTTCCGACAAATAATGACTACCTTATTGTTGTTTTCTGACAAATAATGATTACCTTTGCGGCGCTTAATAAGATTTTTTTATACCGTTTCAAGAATGAAATCATTTAAAATAGGTAACATTACAGTCAACCTGCCCATTATCCAGGGAGGAATGGGAGTAGGAATATCACTATCGCGCCTGTCGGCGGCTGTGGCCAACGAAGGAGGCATAGGCGTCATCTCGGCCGCAGGCCTGGGACTGCTCTACCCGCGAACATCCGGCGACTACTTCGCCAACTGCATCTGGGGGCTGAAAGAGGAACTGCGTAAGGCGCGCGAAAAAACCAAAGGCATCATCGGCGTCAACATCATGGTAGCGCTTACGAACTTTGCCGACATGGTGCGCACCTCTATCGCCGAAAAGGTGGACGTCATCTTTGCAGGCGCCGGACTGCCGCTCGACCTGCCCTCCTACGTCGAACCTGACACTCATACGCGGTTAGTGCCCATAGTATCCTCGGCCAGGGCAGCCAGAATCATCTGCGAGAAGTGGAACAAAAACTTTCACTACCTACCCGACGCCATCGTGGTGGAAGGCCCTAAAGCCGGCGGTCATCTGGGTTTCAAACGCGAACAGATTGACGACGCCGACTACGCTCTGGAAAAACTTATCCCCCAAGTAATCGAAGTAGCCCGACAGTATAAGGACGAGAAGGAAATCCCTGTCATCGCCGCCGGAGGCATCTATACCGGCGCCGACATTCTGCGCTTCATGAAGATGGGCGTAGCCGCCGTGCAGCTGGGAAGCATTTTTGTAACGACTCAGGAATGCGATGCGGCGGACGGCTTCAAGAACGCCTATATCAACGCCTCCGAGGAAGATATAAAAATCATCCAGAGTCCGGTAGGGATGCCGGGCAGGGCTATCGACGGCGAGTTTATCCACCGCGTCGAAGACGGCAGCGAACGCCCTAAAAAGTGCCCCTACAACTGTATCAGAACTTGCGACTATACCAACAGCCCTTACTGCATCATCCTCGCCCTCTGTCAGGCGGCAAGAGGAAACCTGAAGAAGGGATATGCCTTTGCCGGCCAGAACGCCTACCGTGCACAAAAGATCAACACCGTCAAAGACGTGATGACCAAGCTGCAAGAAGACTATCAGGAAGCGGAAGATAGCGAGTAACAAACCGCATTGAGGTAATATGTCTGATTCTTTGCATGATTAATCAAAGCAATCATAATGAAATCATTTCTATTTGCCGTCTGTGGATTATTAGTTATATCGTCCTGCATCAAGGAATTGCAATTGCCTGTTGACGAAACGGAGCAAACAGTAGTCAATTGCACCTTGACAAACGACAGTATCCAAACGCTGAGCCTCACCAAAAGCGTCAAGCTGGGAGAAGAATACAAGTTTCAAAAAATCATATCCGCACAAATAAGCTTGGCTGAAAACGGTATTGATGCAGGCAAATTTCTGCGTCTGAGTGCTGGTCAATGGCAACTGCGTTTCACGCCTAAAGCGGGAGCGGTTTACACTCTTACGGTAAAACTTTCGGATGGCAAAACACTGACTGCCACGACCACAATGCCTTCTCCCGCAAGTATTCAAGACCTCGGCGATAACACGCCGTTTTCCAAAAATTTCAGTCAAAACAAAACCGGCAACCCTTACTGGATATTCGTCCTTAACTCCGATACCTCAAACAATCGACCAAGCGGCGCCGAGACGCTCAAAATGCTGATTGGCACCGACCATATCCATGCCGACCGTTTCAACGAAGACGGCAACATGAAAGAAACAATTCCTTCAGCTACTACACCTGCATTCAGAGCATACGTCAGAATCCCCGCAACCGATACCGACGTCAAGTTCTGTTTGCAAGCCCGATACCAACATTATTCGCTTATTGCTTTCCGTACCGCGTCATACGAATATGACCGATACTTGAAAACGAGTTTGCAGAAGATGTATGTTTACCTTGACGAAAGCGACCCGACAATCTGGTATGACGAAAGTCGTATTTATTCGAACATCCAAAACGGAGTCGGAATTTTTGCAGCCTATCATGACCAATACATTTTATACTTCGACAAGCCTTGAAAAAGATATTCACCCTCCTGCTGATGATTTACGCCGCTGCATCCTACTGCCCGGCACAATCTCCCGATTCGACGTTCACTTCCTTGAGCATGGATACGGTAACCGTTTATGGCAGAAGCCATATCAAACGCAATAACATTTACCGATATACGCCTCGCGACTTTAAGATTATGGTTTCGGTCGCAGGCGAAGCAGATGCCTTGCGTTATATATCTACATTGCCCGGCGTTTCGCAGGGAATGGACGGCGGAATGGGCTTTTTTGTACGCGGAGGCAACAACGGCAACAATCGCACTGAACTGGATGGAGCGCCCCTGTATGGCAATGCCCACTTGTTCGGATTACTGTCGGTATTTCCGCCCGAAATGGTAAAGGATTTGGAATTTCGCACAGGTAAAATACCGGCTCAATCGGGCAATTTTCTTTCATCCGTCATATGTGTAACAAGCGTCGAGGCTGATACCAATTACCACGCAAGCCTGTCAATATCGCCCTTCTTCCTGGGTGGAAATGTTAGTGGATACATCACGCCCAAACTCTCGATTATCGCTTCCGGACGCACATCTATCGTAACTCCCGAATTGAAGTTAATCAAAAAAATAGCCGACTCTCCGGGCGACTTTAAACTGAACGTTTACGACTATCACCTCAACGCAGCTAATCAATTGACTGTAGCCGGATACGTCAGTTACGACAACTTTAAATATATAACCGACTTTGATGATTACAACAGCGCCATAGAGGCAAGCTGGAAGAACAAACTCCTTTATGGCTCGTGGAAAAGCGATATGTTAAACCGGTGGCAATTGCAAACTCTTGCATATTATTCCGCTTATGAATCGAATCAGCAGCATCAGTTTCACACGCAAACCGATCTTCTTGGAGAGCTGCGAACCAAAACAATACTCAGGGATATAGCCTTCCGTTCGATGCTGGTTTACAGGGATGACCGACTGAAGTTTGACGCCGGACTGCAAGAACAGTTCCAGTCCTTCCTGCCTGCCGCCGAAAAGATTTATCAGAATCAAAGGCCGTCGGGAAACAGGACTTTCCGTTCGAACACCGTCAGTATCTTTGGCGACGTTGATTACCGTTATGGCTCGATAACCGCATCATTGGGACTTCGCGGCAGCCACTTTCAAACAGACGGCAAAAACATGTTCGACGGCAATATCCGTGCAGCCATTGACGTCAAAGCATCAAAAAATGCAGGTTGGGGAATCAGTTACGACGGTTTTTCGCAATTTTATCATCTCGTCGAAGGAATGCCCATAGGCTGGTCGCTTGATATAATGATACCTGCTACCACCTCTTTTCGTCCCGAAAAGGCGCATCAGATATATGGCGGAGGCTATTATCTGACTGAACAGACATTTAGTTTTTCGGGCGGATTATACTATAAATATATGGACAAACTGGTAAGCTATCTGAACGGAACAAATGTTTTCGGTATCCAAAACACAAAGTGGGACGATGTAATAGCCGTCGGACACGGAGATAGCTATGGCTTTGAATCGAGGATAGAGGGCACAAGCGCCCGATGGACAAGCGCCATATCCTATACCTTGTCGAAATCGCGCCGTCAATACGACGGGATGAACGAAGGAAAAATGTTTCCCTCAAAATTTGACCGCCGTCATATCTTTAACTTTACCGGCCAAATCACAACGGTGGAAAACCTCAAATGGAAACAGTATTTCAATGCCGTAGCGGCTTACTCTTCCGGCAATCACATCACCATACCTGTTGCTGCCTATCAGGGTATCACACCGCCATTCTGGGACAACCGCGACGCAAGCATACCTGTCGGGTCGAAACTGGAAAGCAATGCGCAAGCACGACAGTTGATGACCTCCGTCAACGGCTTTCAAATCCCGTATTACTTTCGCATTGACATTGGATATAACATTGTTCGCACAGGCAAACACTTCACAAACGAATTGTCATTCGGGATATACAACTTGCTGAACCG
>JAITPL010000208.1 GCA_031289445.1 Tannerella sp. | reverse complement strand
AGAAGTAGGGGAAACCCTTGCGGTTGCCCAAGGTAGAATCTTTTAATTCGTAATTTTTAATTCGTAATTTTTAAATATGGAGCGGTATAATTTACGTGGGGTGAGCGCCTCAAAAGAAGACGTTCACAGCGCTATAAGACACATCGACAAAGGCCTGTATCCAAAGGCTTTCTGCAAGATTATTCCCGATATTCTGGGTGGAGACCCGGAGTATTGCAATATCATGCACGCCGACGGCGCAGGCACTAAATCCTCGCTCGCCTACCTCTATTGGCGCGAAACAGGCGACCTCAGTGTCTGGAAAGGCATCGCCCAAGACGCGCTCATCATGAATATCGACGACCTTATATGCGTCGGCGCTACGGATAACATACTCGTTTCGAGCACTATAGGACGAAATAAACTGCTTATCCCCGGCGAGGTCGTCTCGACTATCATCAACGGCGCCGAAGAGCTGCTTGCCGAGTTGCGGGCGCTGGGAGTGAACGCCTATTCAACAGGTGGCGAAACGGCTGATGTAGGCGACCTTGTGCGCACAATCATCGTTGACAGCTCCGTTACCTGCCGCCTTCGACGCGCAGACATCATCAACAACGCCAACATACGCGCCGGTGATGTTATAGTCGGACTTGCCTCATCCGGTCAGGCCATTTACGAGCGCTCCTACAACGGCGGCATGGGCAGCAACGGACTGACCTCGGCACGACACGACGTTTTCGCCCGCTATCTCGCCGAAAAATATCCCGAAAGTTATGACGCCGCATTGCCGGACGAGCTGATATATGCAGGCAGCTTGCGGCTTACTGACAGCGTCGAAGGCTCGCCTCTCGACGCCGGTAAACTCGTGCTCTCCCCTACCCGCACCTACGCACCGGTAGTCAAAACCATTCTCGACCGTATGCGCAGCGATATTCACGGTATGGTGCATTGCTCCGGCGGCGCACAGACCAAGATACTGCATTTCGTTGATAACCTGAGAGTTGTAAAAGACAACCTCTTCCCTCTCCCACCCCTTTTCCGCACTATCCACGAGCAAAGCAACACCGACTGGTCGGAGATGTACAAAGTCTTCAATATGGGACATCGCATGGAAGTATATCTATCCGAAGAAAAGGCTGACAGCATCATCGAAATAAGCAAGTCCTACGGTATCGACGCCCGCATCGTCGGACACGTTGAGAAGAGCGACAAACGCGAATTGACAATACGCAGCGAATATGGCGAATTTCATTATCAATAAATATGGCCGATAAAAACAGCATACTGCAAAAACTCGACGGACTTGCAAGCCGTTTTGAAGAGGTCTCGCTGCTTATATCCGACCCCTCGGTTATCGGCGACCGCAAGCGTTACGTCCGCCTCACCAAGGAATACAAGGAACTGCAGCGCATAGATGAAGCTCGCGGGAGATACATTCAAACGCTTGCAACCATCAACGAAGCCAAAGAAATACTCGCTACCGGGGGCGACCCCGAAATGCACAAGATGGCCGGCGACGAGTTGGACGCCTGTCGGATACGCATCCCCGAAATCGAAGAAGAAATCAAACTGCTGCTTATCCCGGCCGACCCCGAAGACGGCAAGCACGCTATCGTCGAGATACGCGGCGGCACAGGTGGCGACGAGGCCGCAATATTCGCTTCCGACCTCTTCCGCATGTACTCCAAATACAGCGAGATAAAAGGCTGGAACATCGCTGTCTCAAATTGCAACGAGAACGGCGTCGGCGGTTTCAAGGAGATAGTTTTCACCGTTACCGGAGATAATGTTTACGGCACAATGAAGTATGAATCGGGCGTTCACCGCGTACAGCGCGTACCGCAGACCGAGACGCAGGGACGTATCCACACCTCCGCAGCTACCGTTGCCGTACTGCCCGAAGCCGACGAGTTCGACGTCGAAATCAACGAGGGCGAAATACGCTGGGACACCTTCCGCTCAAGCGGCGCCGGAGGTCAGAATGTCAACAAGGTAGAATCGGGCGTACGCCTGCGCTATAACTGGAAAAATCCTGTTACCGCTACGGTCGAGGAGATACTGATTGAATGTACCGAGACTCGCGACCAGCCCAAGAACAAGGAACGCGCCCTGAGCCGCCTGCGCTCGTTTATCTACGACCGCGAACACCAGAAATATATCGACGACATTGCCTCGCGACGCAAGACTATGGTTTCGACCGGCGACCGCTCCGCCAAAATACGCACCTACAACTACCCGCAAGGACGCATCACCGACCATCGCATCAACTATACCGTCTATAACCTCCCTGCGTTTATGAACGGCGATATTCAGGACTTTATCGACCGGCTCACAGTCGCCGAGAACGCCGAACGTATCAAGGAAAGCGAACTATAAACCAAAAAAATAAACTGATAGAGATATGAACAAGGAAGCTATTATCGACAACATCCGGCGAAAGCGCTCGTTTCTGTGCGTGGGACTGGATACCGACATGAAAAAGATACCGAAACATCTGCTGTCCGAAGAAGACCCGGTTTTTGTCTTCAACAAAGCTATTATCGACGCGACAGCGCCCTATTGCATCGCCTACAAGCCTAACATCGCCTTCTACGAGTACGGTGACGGCGGTTGGGCTTCGTTCAAAAAAACTGTGCAATACATCAAAACGCAGTATCCCGACCAGTTCGTCATCGCCGACGCCAAGCGCGGCGACATCGGCAATACCTCTGCAATGTATGCCCAAACGTTCTTCTCGACCATGAATGCGGATGCGCTCACCGTTGCTCCCTACATGGGCGAGGACAGCGTGACGCCCTTCCTCGAATATCAAGACAAGTGGGTCATACTGCTTGCGCTTACGTCCAATCGCGGCTCGCAGGATTTTCAATTCACCGAAGACGCTGCCGGCGAACGGCTGTTCGAGAAAACCCTCCGCGTCTCGCAGCGCTGGGGCGACGACCACAACATGATGTACGTAGTCGGCGCCACGCAAGGCAGTCTGTTTGAGGATGTTCGACGCATTGCACCCCGACATTTCCTGCTCGTACCCGGCGTAGGAGCGCAGGGCGGCTCGCTGGAAGAAGTCTGCCGCTACGGAATGAACAGCGAATGCGGACTGATAGTCAACTCTTCCCGCGCCATAATCTATGCCGACAACGAGCTTGAGTTCGCCTCGGCAGCCGGTCGGGAAGCAATGAAAATACAGCAGGAGATGGCAAAATATCTGTCAGAAAAAGGAATTATATAGTCAGAAAACAGAATTATTCGCCGAAAATCGTATGAATACAAATTTTTTTACTATTTTTGTCGATTGAAATTAATAATTATCGATGGAGTTTACTGCTCAACAAATCGCAGATTTCTTGAAAGGAAGCATAGTTGGCGACCCTTTGGCACAGGTTAGCGACTTTTCCCGGATAGAAAACGGGAGGCCCGGAACGCTGACGTTTCTCGCCAACCCAAAGTATGAACATTTCATATACGAGACCAACGCAAGTATTGTGCTGGTCAACAATGATTTTGCCCCTACCGGCGAGGTCAAGGCCACCCTTATCAAAGTCCCCAACGCCTACTCGTCGCTGGCCGCTCTGATGAGCCTCGCCGAACAGGCCAAACAGCGCCGCACAGGCATAGATTCTACTGCCTTCGTTGCTGTGAACGCCACCGTCGGCAACAACTGCTACGTCGGCCCTTTCGCATACATAGGCGACAGTACCGTGATTGGCGACGATTGCCGCATCTATCCCGGCGCTTACCTTGGCGACCGCGTCAGCATTGCCGACAATACTACAATCTATCCACATGCCTGCATTTACAGCGGTTGCGTGATAGGCAGCAACTGCATGATTCACGCGGGGGCGGT
Organism: Tannerella sp.; assembly: GCA_031289445.1. Lineage (GTDB taxonomy): Bacteria > Bacteroidota > Bacteroidia > Bacteroidales > Tannerellaceae > Tannerella. The sequence continues at coordinate 8,355 of JAITPL010000208.1, read as the reverse complement.
CATCGGAGCTGACGGCTTCGGCTTTGCTCCCGACAAACAGGGCGAGTACCAAAAGATACCGCAGTTGGGCAACGTAGTGATTGAGGACAATGTAGAGATAGGCGCAAACACTACTATCGACCGCGCCGTGATAGGCTCTACAATCATCAGGAAAGGCGTTAAGCTGGATAACCTCATAATGGTGGCTCACAACGTCGAGATAGGCGAAAACACCGTCTTGGCGGCACAGGCAGGCATTTCAGGCTCCTCAAAGGTAGGCGCGGGATGTATGATAGGCGGACAGGTAGGATTGAGCGGGCACATCACCGTAGGCGACAAGGCGCAAATAGGCGCACAGGCGGGTATTCTCGGAAGCATAGAGGCAGGCGCACGAGTCTTAGGCTCGCCGGCCATACCCATCAGGCAATACCTGCGCTCAAGCGTCATCTTCGAGAAACTGCCTGAGTTATACCGCACAATCGGCCAATTGCAAAAAGATATTGAAGAATTGAAAATAAATAAAAATAAGTCATAAATATGCAGAAACAAAAAACATTAACGTCCGAATTTTCATTAAAAGGTAAAGGCCTGCACACTGGACTGAATGTTAATGTAACATTCTGGCCTGCACCCGAAAATCACGGTTATAAGATAAAGCGTTTAGACCTTGACGGTCATGTTATAGACGCTTTGGCAGAGAATGTAACAAACACTCAGCGAGGCACCGTGCTGACCAAAAACGAGGTACAGTGCAGTACCGTAGAACATGCGCTCGCTGCGCTCTACGCTTGGGAGATCGACAATTGCCTAATCGAGATCGACGCCCCCGAAATGCCTATCTTTGACGGTAGCGCCCTCATCTTTTCGCAGAATATCGAGCGTGTAGGCGTCAGTGAACAAAACGCCTCCAAAGACTACTATATCGTGCGCCACAAGATAGAAGTGAAGGACGAGACAACCGGCTCCTCGCTCATCATCCTGCCCGACGACAAGTTCAGTATCAACGTCCTGATAGAGTTCGATTCGCCTGTGCTGTCGAACCAGTACGCCTCGCTGACCGACCTGTCCGAGTTTCCCGCCGATATCGCCGCCTCGCGTACATTCGTTTTCGTGCGCGAAATAGAGATGCTGCTGCAAAACAACCTTATCAAGGGCGGCGACCTCGATAACGCCATCGTCATTTATGACCGTAAGATTGAACAGAGCGAGATGGATTCAATCGCCGACAGTCTCAACCTGCCGCACGCCAATGTGCGCGAACTCGGCTACGTTAACGAGAAGCCGCTCGTCTTCCCCAACGAACCGGCACGCCACAAACTGATTGACGTCATCGGCGATATAGCCCTGATAGGCAAGCCGATAAAGGGGCATATCATAGCTAAGCGGCCGGGACACAAAATCAATAACGCCCTCGCAAGGATGATACGTAAAGATATCAAAATGAACGATGTACTGCCGCCGGTTTACAAGGTCGGCGAGCCTCCGGCTATGGACATCAACCGCATCCGCGAACTCCTGCCTCATCGCTACCCTTTCCTGCTGATAGATAAAATCATAGAGATTGGAGGCGATTATATCGTTGGTATAAAGAACATTACGGTCAATGAGCCTTTCTTTCAGGGTCATTTTCCGCAAGAGCCTGTCATGCCCGGCGTATTACTCGTCGAATCAATGGCGCAAACAGGCGGACTGCTTGTGCTCAACTCGGTGGATGAGCCTGAACGCTATTCTACCTACTTTATGAAAATCGACGGCGTCAAGTTCCGCCATAAAGTAGTACCCGGCGATACTCTTATCTTCCGAATACAGATGATCACTCCCATACGTCGCGGCATATCGACTATGAAAGGCTACGTCTTTGTGGGTGAAAAAGTCGTCTGCGAGGCTGAATTTATGGCTCAAATCATTAAAAACAAATAATAATATGCACTCACCTTTAGCAGTTATCCACCCTGAAGCCCAAATAGGCAACAACGTCATCATCGACCCGTTTGCAGTCATTGAGCGCGATGTCGTGATAGGCGACAACTGCCGCATCTATCCGCACGTTACCATACTCGACGGCGCACGCATCGGGAGCGACTGTAACATCTTTCCGGGCGCAGTAGTCGCAGGTATCCCGCAAGACCTTAAATTCGCCGGCGAGAAATCAACAGCTGAAATAGGCAACCATACAACCCTGCGCGAATGCGCGACCGTCAATCGCGGCACCGCCTCGAAAGAGCGCACCATCGTCGGCAACAACTGCCTGATAATGGCCTACTCGCACGTGGCGCACGATTGCGTAGTGCATGATAACGTCATCATCGGTAACGCCTCGCAATTAGCCGGCGAAGTCGAAATCGAAGACTACGCCATCGTTGCCGGGGGCTCTCTTGTACATCAGTTCACGCATATCTCCAAGCATGTGATGATACAGGGCGGCTCGCGTGTAGGCAAGGACATCCCTCCCTATACGCTTATCGGACGCGACCCTATCGCCTATTGCGGCATCAACATAGTAGGATTGCGGCGTCGCGGCTTCACCAATGCCCAGATATTCCTTATTCAGGACATCTACCGCACGCTCTACACGCGGGGACTCAACAATACCCAAGCCCTGCACGCCATCGAAACGGAGTATGGCCCTAGTGTCGAGCGCGACCTTATCCTCAACTTTATCAAAACCTCACAGAGAGGCATAGTGAGAGGCTCTATCGACGATTGACAGCAGTGTTTTCACAGTATAGACGGAACAAAAAAACCGCAAGAAATGTTTACAAATCTTGCGGTTAATTTTTGTTTTTATTCTTTACGGGTTAGTACTCGACTACGGCTTTAAAGTATTGAAGCGGTAATTGCGTTTCATAAAACTCTCTTGTGCCGGAGGGAATATGCAAGGTGATATTTTCGATAGTGTAAAGCGGTAATGCATACTTTCCGAAAACAACATTATAAAAATCGATATTACCGTCTTCACTTGTCCATTTTAAAGTAATATCTGTTAGATTTTCGCATCCAACAATAGGCGCTTCTCCATAGCTGCATACCGACTTGGGGAACGTGATGGAAGTAAGTTGTGAACAACTACTGAAAGCGCGTTCTCCAATAGTGGTTACCACGTCGGGTATAGTGACAGACGTTAAGCCCGATTTGGAGAAAGCGTAAGGTTCGATCTCTGTTACCGAGTTTGGAATCGTAATGGAGGTAAGTTTACTGCATTCGGATAAAGTACCGTTGTCAATTTTTGTTATCGAGCCGGGAAAAGTGAATGAAGTAAGTTCTGTACAATTGCTAAAAGCGCTTGCTCCTAAAGTTGTCACCGTATTGGGAACCGTGACGGCTGTAAGGTTTTTGCATGACGCGAAAGCGCCGCTTCCAATACTTGTTAATGTACCGGGAAATGAGATGGATGCAATCCCTGTGCCATTAAAAGCCTCCGGCCCGATACTTGTTAGCGCGTTGGGCAGCGTAACGGTAACAAGATTCTCACAAGCGCGGAAGGCTTTTTCTTCAATGACGGTTACCGCATTGGGAATTGTAACGGACGTCAGTCCTGTATTCTCAAAGGAACGCTCTCCAATGACCGTTATCGCGCTTGGTAAAGTGATGGACTTCAGGCTCTCACAACCATTGAAAGCATTTTTGCCGATATGATTAACCGAATTGGGCAACGTAATGGATTGAAGGCTGCTGCAAGCATAGAAAGTTTCATCCTCAATTTTGGTTATCGCGTCGGGAAGCGTAACGGAAGTAAGGTTTTGGCAATTCCCGAAAGCGGTAGAGCCAATGTCGGTTACCGAATTGGGAATGATAACGGATTTTATACTTTGATTGAGTATAAAAGCCCCTCCGCTAATGCTCTTGACCTTACTTGGTATCTCGACCGTTTCTTGTTGTCCGAGATATTTGGTCAATACGTTATCTACAATCACAAAGCCGGTGCTTAGATAGTCTTCTTCCTCCTCTTTGTCGCAAGCGGTTACGATTGAGAACATACATGCTATCATTATCAATGATACGGCATGTTTGAATGTTAAATGTTTGAAATGTTTCATCTTCTATTTCTTGTTAGTTGCTTGAATAATGCCACAAAGATATGAGTAAAAAACGTCCTTTCCAAATTTTTGACGTTAAACATTCTTAAATATTATCAATATCGCTTATTGTTCGGCATTGCCCGCCTGTAACAAAATAACAAGAGGGACGATATCGCATCGTCCCCCTTACATTAAAACTAAATCTAAACAAAAACACTAAAAATGATATGCTCCTGTATAACAAGAGCTTTTAATTAATTCATCTATTTCTATTCTGAAAAAATTCCTCAAAGAAGGCTCTGTCGGCGCTTTGATACTTGATTATTTTCTCGGCCGAAAGTAGCTTCTTGAACTTGTCAAGATACTCCTTGTCTAGCTTATCGCGCTTTTCCTTGACCTCTTCGCGACACTTCAACAACTTGTCAAACTCGGCGTCCGCCTTGTTCTCTTTCTTGCGCAGTTCGCGTTCCAGCTTATGGCACTCGCGCCCTACCTCGAACTTCTTGTTCATAAGCTCGTTTTCCAAAGGAATGAAAGTAGCTACCTCTTCCTCCGTCAGCCCTATCTTCTCAATAAGATAGGCGTTCCGCTTTGTTACAAACTCCTCCTTATCGAAGGGAGGACGGCTGTCTTTGCGATCCTTTTCCTGCGCAAAGCTCTGTAACGATAAGAGTACCAACGCAGAGAAACATATAATTCTCAAAAAATCCTTTTTCATCTTTCAATTATCAGAGATGTAATCATCAATATAGGACATGGCATATTTATCGGCATACATATCCGCTATGCTGTCGAAAAACTCCGAATCGGCGTCCACCGCTTCGGTTGCAGGCAGGGTGACCTGAGCTTTGTCAGCGCCCTGCGAAGATCTTTCAGGCCTAAGCACACTAAACAGCACCATAAGCCCGGCAAAGGCGGCCGCCATATACAGCCAGGGTTTGATACGGTCGTACATGGAAATCACCACGACTTTCTCCGGGACAGGCTTTTCTGGCAGGCTACTCATCATCTTAGCCGTGAAGTTCTCAAAGTAACCGTCCGGCACGCGAAACGGGTTCCTGTCCTTGAACTTTTCCAAATTTGAATTTTCTATTCTCATAAAAATTTGTATATTCTGTTGTTTTTTTAGACTTTGTTGATAGCAAATGGTTTAAACGTCATCGGCAAAAAATGCTTCTATTTTTTTTACCGCATGATGATACGAGGCTTTTAAAGCGCCTACGGATGTGCCCAATATCGCCGATATATCCTCGTATTTCATGTCGTCATTGTACTTCATGGTGAACACCAATCGCTGCTTGTCGGGTAGCGAGAGGATAGCTTTCTGCAGCTTGAGGTCCAGCTCGTCGCCATCAAAATACTCGTCGGCTTTGAGGGTCTGCAGCAGATAGGCGTCGGCGTCGTCAATCGGCACGTTGTTCATATTGCGCTGCTTGTTGAGGAAGGTGATACACTCGTTGACTGCAATCTTATACATCCAGGTAGTCAGTTTGGAATCGCCGCGAAAGTTGTCCAGATTCATCCATGCTTTCATAAACGTGTTCTGAAGCATGTCGTTGGCATCTTCGTGATTCATGACCATCTTGCGAATATGCCAGTACAAGCTGTCACTATATGCAGCTACGACCTGAGTAAACGCATCTCTCTGCGTCTCAGGATTGCGAAGGCGTTCGACCAGTTCTTCTTCGTTGTGTTGCTGCATTCTAAAAAATCTAGTTATTTTCGAGGCAAAAGTACGATAAAAATCAATACGAACAAAGTTTTTCCGCGTTTTTTTGATGTTTTTTTGATTATTAAGGAAAATACCGCCGAAAAACAGTACTTTTGTGGCTTGAAAAATAATTTTTTGACTATGGGTAAAACGATTCTTTTGGCGCTGATGATTATCGGCATGGGAATAACGGCTAAAGGCACAGTCAGACTGCCTGTACTGGTGTCCGACGGTATGGTCTTGCAGCGCGACCGCGACATTGTGCTGTGGGGTAGCGCCGAGGCCGGCGAGAAAGTTACGGCGGTACTCAACCGGAAGTCGTTCGCCACCGAGGCCGACGCTCAGGGGAAGTGGACTGTAACGCTTCCGCAGATGAAGGCCGGCGGCCCTTATACTATCCGTATCAATGACTTGGAAATAAAAGATGTTCTTATAGGAGACGTGTGGCTGTGTTCGGGTCAGTCGAACATGGAACTGCCTGTTAGCCGCGTACTCGACCTGTATAGGGAGGAGGTCGCGCACTACTCGAATCCGATGATAAGGTATATCAAAATTCCTTTAGCTTATAATTTCAACAAGCCTCAGGAGGACATACGGGCGGCTTCGTGGCTGAGACTGACTCCCGAAAATGCGCCGGGTTTCTCGGCCTTGTGCTACTTCTACGCCAAGCGCCTCAATGCCGAATATAACGTGCCGATAGGAATAATCAACTCGGCGGTTGGCGGCTCTCCGGTCGAGGCGTGGATTAGCGAGGACGGATTGAAGACCTTTCCTCAACATCTCAATCAGGCTTATCTCTATCGCTCGGATAAGCTGGTCGAAAGCATCAAGCAGTCGGACAACGAACAGAGCGCCCGGTGGACCGAGGTGATGAATAGCGGAGACGAGGGTCTGCGGGAGAAATGGTTTGCTAAAGACTGCGACGACAGCGCCTGGCAGGAGACTGACCTCCTGGACGACTCGTGGGGGCGTGACGAGGCGGGAGGGGCCGTCAACGGCAGCTACTGGTTCAGGAAAAAGGTCGAACTGTCAGAGATTCATGAGGGCAAAAAGGCGGTCTTGAGGTTGGGATGTATAGTAAACGGAGATTCGGTGTTTGTAAACGGAGTTTTTGTAGGCGCAGTCTCGTATCAGTATCCTCCACGGATATATCGGATACCTGAAAATTTGCTTCATAAGGGCGCCAACACCATCGCTATACGACTGTTCAGCTACGGCGGACTGCCCCAGTTTGTGCCGGACAAGCCTTATAAACTGATCATAGACGGAAGGGACGAGATTGACCTTCGCGGTAAATGGAGGTACCGTTCGGGCGTCAGGATGCCGGCTGCTCAAGGCGGAACGACTTTTCAGTATGTACCGACAGGGCTTTACAACAGCATGATTGCCCCGCTTTTAAATCTTCGGCTGAAAGGCGTTCTATGGTATCAGGGCGAATCGAATACCGGCCGGCATACCGAATATTACGAACTGCTGTCGATTCTTATCCGTGAATGGCGTGAACGCTTCGGGTGCGGAGATATACCGTTTCTGATAGCTCAACTGCCTAATTTCATGGAGGTATCGACCGTTCCGCAGGAAAGTCAGTGGGCTTACCTCAGAGAAGCGCAGTTGAAAGTATCGCAAACGGTGGCGAATACAGGCCTTGCCGTTGCTATCGACCTCGGCGAATGGAATGATATTCATCCGCTCAACAAGAAAGATGTAGCCGAACGATTGGCTCTGTTAGCCGGACGAATGGCTTACGGCAACAATAAAACGGTATGCGAAGGACCTGTTTACAAATCCTTTGAGGTCAGCGGTAACAGGATGATTCTGTCGTTTAAGGAAGGCACGGACGATTTGCCGGAAGCCGAGCAGCCGGGAGGGTTTGCAATCGCAGGTAAGGATAATGTTTTCAAACGTGCAAATGCCATAATAAGAGATAGACAGGTCATAGTTTGGCATGACGAGGTCCCGGAGCCGATAAAAGTAAGGTATGCGTGGGCAGACAATCCGGCGGAGGCAAGTCTGCGCAATAAGTCGGGTCTGCCCGCATCGCCATTTCAATTGACAATTGACAATTGATAATTGACAATGACTTTGTTGCAATTATTATGGGAAATTTACAGATAAGCCCAATACGGTATGCTACGAGGCTGTCTCAAAAGTTAACCGGCACGCACGTTAACCGGCACACAGATTCTTCGAGGGGCGTGCCGTAATTACTGATTAGCCAAACGGCGTTTTAACTCGGCAATTTCCGCAAGGGCTATTTCTTTCTCTTCAAGAGCTTTTTCTTTCTCTTCGCGTTCTATTTCTATTTCTGCAAGGGCTTTTTCTTTCTCTGCACGTTCTTTGTTGATGATGTAGTCTTTTTCCTCTTCTATTGCCTGAATATTGAAGAGAATGTTGTCTTCAAACTCCATATTTGCCCGTATCTGGTCGCTTTGCAACGCTACTGACAGACGACGGATAATCGGGCGAAACTCTTCGGGAAAATATTCATCTTCGACAGCCAGAAAGTGAGCATTGTCAAAAGCTTTTCTCTGGTCGAAAATGCTCAGCAATACTTCGAGGTCGTTACGGCGGCGTTGAGGAATACAGGGTATCTGTATTATCCACGACTTGTGGTGTATGCTTCTGATAAATTCATTCTGCACGTCA
>JAITPL010000049.1 GCA_031289445.1 Tannerella sp. | reverse complement strand
CAACAGTTAGCGAAGGAAAAGAACGCCAAACTGCTGGTTATCCCAATCAATGACAATGGCGAAGTGATACTCGAAGAATACGAGCGACTGTTGAGTACGCGCACCAAAATCGTTACTTTCCCGCAGGTAAACAACACTTTCGGTACTATCACGCCCGCCAAAACGATGATTGACATGGCCAAGCGCTACGGCGCCAGGGTGCTGATTGACGGCGCTCAATCCGTCGCTCATACTGCGGTCGATGTGCAGGCTTTGGATGTGGATTTCTTTGTCTTCTCGGGGCATAAGATTTACGCGCCCAACGGCATAGGGGTTGTTTACGGCAAAAAAGAACTTTTGGAACTCATTCCCCCCTGGCAAGGAGGTGGAAATATGATACAGGATGTGACGTTTGAGGAAACGGTTTTCAACAAGCCGCCCGCCAAATTTGAAGCCGGTACGCCGAATGTGGCCGACGCTGTAGGTCTGGGCGTCGCTCTTGATTATGTGAGCCGCGTAGGTATCAAGAATATCGAGAAATACGAGCATTACCTGACTGAATACGCACGTAAGGAACTTGGACAAATCGACGGTATCCGACTTATCGGCAACCCGCGCGAGAGGATTAGCGTCGTTTCGTTCGTCATTCCGGGTATCCCTACGCCCGAAGTAGGCAAACTGCTTGATTTGGAAGGTATTGCCCTCAGAGCAGGACATCATTGCGCTCAACCGGCCTTGCGCCGCATGGGAGTGGAAGCGACCGTCCGCCCTGCGTTTTCATTTTATAACACAACAGAAGAAATAGATAAATTAGTCATAGCCATTAAGAAGATATTGGCAGAGACCGTGCATTGACACATGAACATAAAGAAACAAAAAACAGGCGGCGTCAAGGCTTCCCGCAAAGGGGGAAAAAGTGATGACAACAAGAAATCACGGACGAAGCGGATGAAAAAGGACGCGATGATACAGGCTGTCATCGACCTCTTCCGCAACGATTCAAAGAGCGTTTATAACTATAAGCAAGTCAGCAAGTTATTGGATATTGAGGCGCAGGTACAGAAACTGCAGATTCTCGAAATTCTTTGCTCGCTTTCCGAAGACAAGATGCTGGTTGAGGTCGATACCGGACGTTTCCGCTACAACAGCCTGGGAACGATAGCAATAGGTACTTTCCAGCGTCGCAGTAACGGACATAATACGTTTGTGCCGGACGATGGCAGCGCTACTCTTAGGGTCGCGGAACGTAATGCGCTTCATGCCATGAACGGCGATCGCGTGCGAGTACAGGTATTTGCTCACCGTCGCGGCGCAGAGCCGGAAGCAGAGGTGCTCGAAGTGGTTGAAACCAAAGACCGTACTTATGTCGGTACTTTGCAGATAAGACACGACTATGCCTTTCTGGTTACCGAAGACAAGACGCTTGCCAATGATATTTTTCTACTGAAGGACAGTCTCCGCGGGGGCAAGAACGGCGACAAGGCCGTAGTGAAGATAATAGAATGGCCTGAAAACGCGAAGAATCCTATAGGTGAAGTCGTTGATATACTTGGCGCTGCGGGTGAGAATAATGCCGAAATGCACGCTATTCTGGCCGAGTTCGGGTTGCCTTACGTTTATCCCGAAGAGGTGGAACATGCCGCCGACAGGATACCGGAAGAAATAAACGCTGCCGAGATTGCGCGACGCGAGGATTTTCGCGATGTTACGACCTTCACTATCGACCCCAAGGATGCAAAGGATTTCGACGACGCACTGTCGTTTCGCGCGGCTGCAAACGGTCGCTGGGAAATAGGCGTGCATATAGCCGATGTGACGCATTACGTGAAGCCCGGCGATATAATTGACCGTGAAGGTTATGAGCGAGCTACCTCCGTTTACCTCGTTGACCGCACTATTCCGATGCTCCCTGAACGTTTGTCAAATAAACTGTGTTCGCTTCGTCAGGATGAAGAAAAACTCTGTTTCTCGGTCGTTTTCGAGCTTGACGATGCGGCTGAAATACATGCTTCCCGTATCGTTCGTACAGCTATTCGCAGCAACCGCCGTTTTACCTACGAAGAGGCGCAGGAAATAATCGAAACAGGTAAGGGCGATTATAACGTCGAACTGCTTAAAATCAATGACTTGGCCAAGCAATTGCGCGACAGGCGGTTTGCGGATGGAGCGATTGATTTCGACCGCTATGAAGTGAAGTTTGATATTGACGACAAAGGCAAGCCTCTGCGCGTTTATTTCAAGGAAGCGAAGGAGTCCAATCATTTAGTGGAAGAGTTTATGCTGCTGGCCAACCGTGCAGTAGCCGAGGCTATAGGCAAGACGCCCAAAGGCAGGTCGAAAAAGACTTTTGTCTATCGTATTCACGAGCAGCCGGATCAGGAAAAGATGCAGAACTTCGTAGAGTTTGTCAGCCGTCTCGGATACAAACTCAATGCGAAAGCAAACAAGGGCGAATTGATTAAAAATATCAACTCGCTGTTGGACAAATCGAAGGGCAAACCGGAACAGAATCTTATCGAGACTCTCGCTATTCGCTCCATGCAAAAGGCTAAATATTCGACCCACAATGTAGGGCACTTTGGGCTTGCATTTCCGTTCTATACGCATTTCACTTCGCCTATCCGACGCTATCCCGATATGATGGTGCATCGCCTGCTGGAGCGCTATCTCGACGGAGGCCGCAGCGTTAAGGCTGACGATTATGAGGAATATTGCGATCATTGCTCGTCGATGGAGCAAATAGCCGCCAACGCGGAACGCGCATCTATTAAATACAAGCAGGTTGAGTTTATGAAAGATAAGATAGGACAGGTCTATGACGGCGTTATTTCGGGCGTTACGGAATGGGGACTTTATGTCGAACTGAACGAGAACAAGTGCGAAGGCCTTGTGCCTGTGCGCGACCTCAACGACGATTATTATGAGTTCGACGAAAAAAACTACTGCTTACGCGGCCAACGCCACAAACATGTTTATCGACTTGGCGACCCCCTGACCGTCAAGGTTGCACAAGCTAACCTTCAACGTAAACAGCTTGATTTTGCGCCGGCGTGAGAATAGTTTTTGTCCACATATTTTGTGGAATAATAAAAAAAACATTATCTTTCCTCTGTAAAAAAACTTTTTTCATCCCTCGCGCTTGGAATTCTCGAAAATTTCATGTAATTTTGCCGCTGTTTAGAGAACGAATATGGAAATAAATTTTGAAAAAAAGTATTTGGAAGAATTGTACGAAACCGGTAAGACAACAGACAAGAAATACCGTTTTCAGCCGCCAATCGCCATAAAATACCGCAAAACAATTGATCTTCTTCAATCTGTAGCAGGGGTTGAAGACCTATTACGATACAACGGTTTGCGATACGAAGCCTTGCACGACGATAAGGATGGCTTGGAATCTGTCCGTGTAAATGACCAATACCGTATTGAGTTCAAAACAACCAGAGTCGTTTCGGAAACAGTTTTAACGATATGTAACATAATAGAATTGTCAAATCATTATAAATAAAAGTTTTATGACTAAATTTGGATTTACGCCAACTCACCCCGGCGAAGTACTGAAAGATGAAATCGAATATCGAGGCATCCCGCAAAGCCGATTGGCAAAGCAAATGGGTATGTCGTACAAGGTTTTGAACGACATACTTAACGAGCGACGACCGATTACTACCGCTACGGCTATGATGTTTGAGGCCGCTTTGGACGTTCCCGCCGATTCCTTGATGCGCATTCAGCTCAAGTACAATATGCAGGTAGCGCAAAAAGACAACAAATTGCTTGCACGGCTTGCCGAAATACGCAAAATGGTGGCGGTGTTATAACTGAAATAAACTCTCTATCGAAATATAATATGACGGAAAAAATTAAAAAACTGCTTGACGAGATCAAAGAACTTCGGGTAGAAAACGCAGATGAACTCGAAGCGCTGCGCATTAAATATCTGAGTAAAAAAGGGGCTGTCTCGGCTCTAATGAACGATTTTCGTAATGTCGCAGCCGAACAGAAACGCGAGATCGGCCAACGCCTCAACGAACTTAAACAGCTGGCGCAGGACAAAATCAATGAACTCAAAGAAAACTTCGATAACATTGCTGCAAACGACAACTCGCTCGACCTCTCGCGTACGCCTTACCCTATTACGCTTGGTACGCGGCACCCGCTATCCATCGTCAAACGCGAGATTTGCGATATCTTCGGTCGCCTGGGCTTCAATATAGCCGAAGGGCCTGAGATAGAAGACGACTGGCACGTGTTCTCGTCGCTTAACTTCGCCGAAGACCATCCCGCACGCGATATGCAGGATACGTTTTTTATCGGTCATGCGCCCGATGTACTGCTACGCACGCACACATCTTCCGTACAGACCCGCGTCATGGAGCGCCAACAGCCTCCCATACGCATCATCTGCCCCGGACGTGTCTATCGCAACGAGGCTATCTCTTATCGCGCTCACTGCTTCTTCCATCAGGTCGAGGCGCTCTATATAGACAAAAACGTGTCCTTCGCCGATCTCAAGCAGGCGCTCCTCTATTTCGCCAAAGAAATGTTCGGCGAAGAGACCAAGATACGCCTCCGTCCGTCCTACTTCCCTTTCACCGAGCCGAGCGCCGAGATGGACATCAGTTGCAATATATGCGGCGGTCAGGGGTGTCCCTTCTGCAAACATACCGGCTGGGTCGAAATACTCGGATGCGGCATGGTTGACCCTAATGTGCTGAATAACTGCGGTATAGATAGCAAAACGTATTCGGGTTATGCGCTCGGTATGGGTATAGAACGCATAACTAACCTCAAATACAGAATCAAAGACTTGCGCCTGTTCTCCGAAAACGACAAACGCTTCCTGCAACAATTTGCATAAAATTAGAAGGTAGAAGGTGAATAAAGGCAGAAATTAGAAGGTAGAAATTGTAAGGTAGAGACGTTGCATGCAACGTCTCTACAGATTGCAGACAACGTCTATACAGGGAATTATAAGGTAGAAAATGACAAAAAAAGAGCGTTATAAAAATATTATCGCATGGTTTGAAAGCAATGTGCCAACGGCTGAAACCGAACTGCATTATGGCAATCCGTTTCAGTTGCTGGTCAGTGTTATACTTTCGGCTCAATGCACCGACAAGCGTATTAATATGATTACTCCCGCGCTCTTCGAAGCCTATCCTACTCCGGAACTGATGTCGCACGCCTCTCCCGAAGAGGTCTTTGAATATATCCGCAGCGTATCCTATCCTAACAGCAAAGCCAAACATTTAGTAGGCATGGCACAAATGTTAGTCTCTGATTTTGGAGGCATGGTGCCTTCGGATATAGATGATTTACAGCGACTTCCGGGCGTAGGACGCAAGACGGCTAACGTTATCGCCGCAGTTGTTTACGACCGTCCCGCTATGGCCGTCGATACACATATCTTTCGCATAGCCAATCGCATCGGTCTGACTACCGACAGCAAGACCCCGCTTGCAACCGAGCGCGAGTTAGTGAAATACATCCCTGCCGAGCTTATTCCCAAGTCGCATCACTGGCTTATCCTGCATGGCCGCTACGTCTGCACCGCCCGCAAACCCCACTGTCAATCCTGCGGAATCGCCGAATGGTGCGAGAAAAATATCGCGTAAGTATTAAAACTTATCGAGTCTCTACTGAAATCTGACTTTGGGGATTTGCTGTTGTTGCACCGTCAGTTCGATTAAAATTTATTGAATATATTTGACTTCGGGGATAAGGGTGACGCCGAAGCGGACGAGGACGGCGTCGCTAATGCTTGCGGCAAAGGCGGCTATCTCGTTGCCGTCGGCCCCGCCATGGTTAACTATTATAAGAGCTTGCTTTTCATAAACACCTACATGCCCCTCGCGCTTGCCCTTAAAACCGCATCGCTCTATCAACCATCCGGCAGGTACTTTTACAAATGCGCCGGAAGAAGAAGTAGCAGTGTTGGCAGGATACGAAGGCATATCGGGATAGTGGACGCGCAGTTCCTCGAACTGCGACTGCGGTATGACAGGATTCATAAAGAAACTGCCGGCGCTGCCAAGTGTCGCGGTATCAGGCAGTTTGTTCTGGCGGATAGAAATAACGGCATCGCGGACAGCGCTCAATGATAGCTGCGAGTCTGCAAGCGCCTCCCGCAGGTTACCGTAATCAAGGCGATAGCACGGTTTTTTTTGCAGACGCAAAAGGACGTGAGTAACAATATGCGGGTCATGTTCGGGGACTTTGAAATAACTGTGGCGATAGCCGTATTCGCACTCGGCTTTGCTGAAGATACGTTTCTCGAAAGTTATCTGATTATAGGCCTCGACCGATTCTATCACATCACAGATTTCCGAGCCGTAAGCGCCGATATTCTGTATGGCGGCGGCTCCGGTTTCGCCGGGTATAAGCGACAGATTCTCTATCCCGCTCCAGCCTCGACTAACGGCAAAGGCCACTACATCATCCCATCGCTCGGCAGCTCCTATACGCAGCAAAACGCTATTGTCACTATCTTCCTCCTCCTCTATGCCACGTATGGCAGAATGAAGAACGATACCGTCAAAATCGTTGATAAACAGCAAGTTACTGCCTTCGCCTATATGCAAGGACTTACATTCCTGAAAATACTCGTCACGGAGTATGCGAATGAGTTCGTTCTCATCCGCATACTCCATAAACCAGCGCGTTTTCGCAGTTATGCGAAACGTATTGTGCTTGTCAAGCGAGTAATTTTGTTCTATTCTCAAATCATCAATACTTGCGTTCCAATAACCACGCATCTTGGAAATTGGGAGCGTATTTCGATTTGATGTTGTCGCGGCTACGGGCGGCATCGGTCTTGCTGTCGAAGCTTGTTACGATAACGCGAAGCATACCGTAATCATTTTCGGCAACGACCGGACGATAACCCTCGTCCGCCATGCGTTCTTTAAGCGAATAAGCATTGGTGCGATTCTTGAAACTGCCGATGACTACCGAATACTTCTTCAATCCCGCTTCGCTCTCGCCGGATAAGACTTTGATCTTCTCGCTCTTGTCCGACTTGGACGACGAGTAAGAGACCTCTTCGTTGGCCCGCACTTCCGTTTCGTCATTTTCAAATTCGTCTTCCTCGTAGTCGTCATTCGACCTGGCCTGTTCGTAAGCCTGCTTGTAAGCACTACTCTTCGACTTGCAAGAACTCAGCATTAATACACAGCATAAAGCTGTTCCAAATAACAAAATTTTCTTCATCTCTTTTTGATTTTTTGTAAAATTTTCGATGCAAAGATAATAAATTTTTTTATTTCAGCTCTTTGATGCGGATATTTCGTAATTTCAGTTGAGAGCCGTGTCCGAGGAAACCGATATGCCCTTTCGGGTTGAATAATCCTGGATGATTGTTGTGATCAACCGCGCCGTTCTTGGTCGCTTCCTTGATGTCGGCGTCAAGGATTACTTTGCCGTTAAGCGTAATCTTTATGTGATTGCCGTCGGCGAATATTTCCTCCGTATTCCACTCGCCAACAGGCTTCATGGCGCCATGCTCGGCAGCAACTACTCCATAGATAGAGCCATGATGCTGGTAGGGCTGAATATCCTTATAGACAGGATGTTCGCAGTCAAGTATCTGTATCTCCATCGCATTATAGGCATTATCGCCTTCCATCGGAGCGCGGATACCTACGCCGTTGTTGGCGGAGGGAGTCAACTGAAACTCGAAGCGGAAGGCAAAATTAGCGTACTCGCCTTTGGTATAGAGGTTGCCGCCGAAACTGCTTGTCGGGTCAACCGCGATATTACCGTCTTCGAGTTTGTAATCGACCAGATTACCTGTCCATTCGTACATGTTAGTACCGTCAAAAAGTATCTTGAAACCTTCCTTCTTCTCTTCGGCTGATAGTTGGAAAGGCTCGGGGCGCTCAAGTTCGCGTACATATATATCGCGATAGTAAACCTTGCTGCCATGCGCCTGCAGTTCGATTTGCTCGGTTGCGAGGATGGGCAGACTGTGATCCCAATAGTTTTCGAGAATGACGTTGTCGGTAACCAATTCGCCGTTCAGTATCACCGTAACATGGTCGCCTATCATCTTGATATACATGGTGTTCCATTCGCCAAGTTTGTTATCGGCAACTTTCAAGGGCTTACTCGGATTATTCTGGTTGTTATACAGACCGCCCGAGCCTACCTGCGCACCGGCGTTACGACGCGCCGTGTCCCAAATCTGCACCTGCGGAGTGCCGCGCAGATAGATGCCTGCATCGGCTTCGGGGCCTGCGGGATCAAGCATCCAATCGACATACATTTCAAAGTCGCCGTACTGCTTGTCGGTGCAGAGGTTGTTAAATCCATGCCCTACGAAGGCCAGCAGACCGTTCTCGACTATCCAGTCCTTATGCATCTGTTCATCAGCCTGCACCTGCAACTTTTTGAGTTCTGCCGGTTTTAGTTTGGCGCGTTTGAGAGGATTATCGTTAGGTCCGGCGAGGAGGCCTTTCCATCCGCTCAGATCTTTGCCGTTGAAGAGCGACACAAAACTGTTTTCCTTGGGCAGTTCGCCGAGATGTTTTTTGATTGACTGACGTTGATAATCGGCGTCGGGATTGCTTAGCGCCTTGCCTGATTTTTCAAGCAATGCGACTACATTATCTCCGGTGTACAACTTGTTATTGAGCGCGATATTCATCACTGCCTGCGCCGCGTTCTCCTTCAGAGCGGGAACATCAAGATATTCGCCTGCGAAAAGCAACGCGGGATAAGTGCCTGTACGCGCGATTTGTTTCAGAATCTCGTTCTTCTGCGCGTCGGTTTTGGCTACTTCCATGGCCTTGCGGAGGGATAAAAAGCGATTATCGCCTGTGTATGAGGGTTTTGAGACTAATTTGATATAAGCATCGAGGGCGCGGTCGAAATAGGCCGATGCCGACGGCGTTTTGGCTATATCATAGAGCGCGGAGGCGGCGTCGAGGCCATCACAGTTGAGCAAGGCTTTGAAAGCTGCGTCCTTAGCCTCGGCATTGCCTTTCTTGAAACCGTCGAGGATAGTAGCGAGGGCTTTAGGCTCTCCGGTCGCGGCTAAAGGCACGTAATAGAGATGCTGCTTGCTTTCTCCGGCCTGCAACATGCGGCGGTTGACAGTCTCGATTTGTGCGGCAACCGGCAGTGATGATAATGCCGAGATAACAGCCTGTTGCAGAGGCTCAACGAACGATTTATCCGACGATTCCAGCAAACCGAAAAGGTTGATTTGGTCTTTCTCGCCGACAACATCTTTCAGCGCATTGTAAGCGGCAACTTTCACTTCGGGGGTCTCCGACTTGGTCAGCTCGAGTACATTATTAAGATTACCTGTAGCCTTGCGCAGAGCCAGCGCTTCGAGACCGGCTACCTTGCCCTTGTTGGAAGCGGCAGATAAGGTCTTTGCTATGGTCGGCGATACTTCACCCTTGAATGTCATCAGCGACTGTTTGCCCAGAGCTACAACCGCATCATCGTCGCTTGTAAGCAGTTGTGCGATAGCGGGCAAAGCATCTGCGTTGCCGAAGCGAACAAGCGCTTTGGCAGCGGCTTCCTTGACGCTAAAGTCAGCGCTACTCAATTGCTTGACAAGGTCGCCGACGGCAGTTGTCTCGACGCCTGTCTCAAGTTTGCCCAGCAGGTCTCTCTTGCCATTGAATTGAGCCTCGCGACCGAGCCAGTTGATGACGTCAACCTTCACTTCCGGCGTCTTCGACTTGGTAGCCGTTTTCAGCAACTCGACGTATGCCTTGTCAGTTGCGAAGGGCGAAAAATAGTCGAGCGCGGCATTGCGATAGTCGATGGAAGGGTCTTTTAACGCCTT
>JAITPL010000122.1 GCA_031289445.1 Tannerella sp. | reverse complement strand
TACTCTGCTGCGTTAAGCGCCGTCAACTGCTTGACGTTCGCCAATTTCACCTGCCCTTCGGCTACGCGCTCGGGCGTATAACCGTACAGGCTCATCAATCCCTGTATCTCCGGATTGTTTTGCACGCCCGAAATACCGTTTTCAATACTGTACAGCTTGGCCGCAAATGATTTTTTTGCTTCATATCTTTTATTTTTTGAATTTGTATCTATACTATCTTTATAGCAAAGTATTACATTGCCGCTGCGACGTGTTACATTGCCACTGCGACGTGTTACATCATCATTGCGACGCGGTGATATGTCACTGCGAGGGAAGTCGGGCAGTAGGCCAATGCTAACCTGACGGCCAAATTGTTGGGTTTGGTCGCCGAAGTTTTCAACAGGGGTGAAAACCGGTCTCAGAGGTAAACTTGGTATTACTTTCATTCCTATATTTGTTTGTTTCGGATTGCAAAGGTAAATGTTTGTTTTGACATCACCAAATTTTTTTGAACTTTTTTGTGATTTTTTTGAACTGATTTTTAACGGGCTGAAAATCAAGGGCTTACAAATAGTCCCTCTAAGCCGTCAGTACGCACTTGGACAACCTTATTCCGGCATCCAAAATCTCAAACATACGCTGACCCCGGCCTTGACTTCGGTGTTGACCTCGACTTTAAAACTTGCCAAGTTTCTAAAATTTGGCAAGTTTACATTGACCTCCGGCCTTAACTTTGCGTTGACCTCCGGCCTTGACTTTGCCTTGCCCCCTCGGCCTTGACTTTTCGTTTCCCTTGGCGTCAACCGCAAAAAAAAGTACAGTATTTCTTGCTCATTAAGTAATAAAATGCTACTTTTGCAGCCCGAAATCATAGTAATAAATATGCCGACAATATCATTACGTGGCGTCAGTATGCCTGAATCGCCTATACGAAAGTTAGTGCCGCTGGCCAATCAGGCTAAGGCCAAGGGGATAAATGTCTATCACCTCAATATCGGTCAGCCCGACCTGCCGACGCCCGAAGTGGCGCTCGAAGCAATGCGGAAGATTGACCGTAAGGTGCTTGAATACGGGCCGAGCGAAGGACTGCGCAGCTTCCGCGAGAAACTTGTGAGCTACTACCGCCGCTTCAACATAATGGTTGACGTCGATGACGTCATCATCACTTCGGGCGGCTCGGAAGCGGTCAACTTCTCGTTTATGGCCTGCCTCAATCCGGGCGACGAGATAATCATACCGGAGCCTGCCTACGCCAACTATATGGCCTTCGCCATCTCTTGCGGCGCGGTTATAAAGACTGTACCCTCCTCTATCGACGAAGGTTTCGCCATGCCGTCCTTCGACCGCTTCGAGGCGCTTATAACGCCCCGGACCAAGGCTGTGATGATATGCAACCCCAATAACCCGACAGGCTACCTCTACACTCAAGACGAGATGAATCAACTGCGCGACTTAGTCAAAAAACACGACCTCTTCCTCTTTTCCGATGAGGTCTATCGCGAATTTTGCTACACCGGCGCTCCCTATATCTCGGCTTTTCATCTCGAGGGAATAGAGCAGAACATAGTATTAGTCGATTCGGTATCAAAGCGTTACAGCGAGTGCGGTATCCGCATAGGGGCTTTGATTACGAAGAACAAACAGGTGCGCGAGAACGTGATGAAATGGTGTCAGGCCCGTCTTAGCCCGCCGCTGATTGGCCAAATCATCGCCGAAGCCTCGATAGATACCGACCAGGACTATATGCTCTCCGTTTATAACGAATACCTGCAACGGCGCAACTATCTGGTTGACGGCATCAACCGTATCTCCGGATGCTATTCGCCTATTCCCATGGGCGCTTTCTATACGGTCGCCAAGCTGCCGGTCGATGATTCCGACAAGTTTTGCGCCTGGTGTCTGAGCGATTTCTCTTACGGAGGCGGCACTATCATGATGGCGCCGGCTTCGGGTTTTTACACTACTCCCGGATACGGCCACAACGAGGTACGCCTCGCCTACGTCCTTAACAAGGAAGATCTCGGACGGGCGCTCGAAATCCTTCGCCATGCGCTCGAAGCTTATCCCGGACGTGTTAACAGCTGAGCAAGCATGAACTTTGAATTTTTCATCGCCAAACGAATACATTTCTCCAAAGACAAGGGGACGGACAAGCGCGTTACACCGCCTGTCATCCGCATCGCAATGGCAGGCGTAGCCGTAGGTCTGGCGGTGATGATTATGGCCGTCGCCATCGTCGTGGGCTTCAAGAAGGAGGTGCGCAACAAAGTGATTGGCTTCGACTCGCATATTCAACTTACCAATTTCGACAATAACATTTCTTTCGAGTCGATACCTATTGCGGTGAACGACTCGCTGCGCCGCGCTATATGCAGCTTCGAAGGCGTGCGGCATATCGAAGTCTTCACTACCAAACCGGGTATGCTCAAGACCGAAACTGATTTTCAGGGTATAGTGCTCAAAGGTGTGGACGCCGATTTCGATACTGCGTTCTTCAAGTCGCATCTCGTTGAAGGCTTGATGATTAAGATTGATTCGGCAAAGATTGGCACTCAAGCCTTGATTTCGCGTACTACGGCACGCCTGCTGCATTTATCCTGCGAAGATTCATTCCTCGCCTATTTCTTCAATAACGGCGAAGTGCGTGCCCGAAAGTTTACTATCTCAGGTATTTACGATACCGGTTTCGCCGATTACGACCGCCTGTTTGTTATCTGCGACATAAAGCATATACGGCGTCTCAACGGCTGGGACAGCGATATGGCCAGCGGCGTCAATATCTTCATCGACGATTACGAGCAGCTCGACAGGATGAGCGACGAACTCTACTTCTCGCTTATCGAACGCAAAGACCGTCTCGGCAATACTTATTACATACGTTCAATAAAGGAACTGAATCAGATGATATTCAACTGGTTGGGCGTTCTGGATTCCAACGTCGTACTGCTTTTGGTTTTGATGATTATCGTTTCGGGTTTCACAATGATTTCGGGTCTGTTGATAATCATCCTCGAACGCACTAATATGATAGGCGTGCTTAAAGCGCTTGGCCAGAACAACTTCAGCATCCGCAAAATCTTTCTCTACGTATCTTTTTTTCTTATCGTCAAAGGGATGTTTTGGGGTAACCTTACAGGCTTGGCTCTCTGCCTCCTGCAGTCGCATTTCCACTGGCTCAAGCTCGACCCCGCAACCTATTATCTCGATTCGGTGCCCATTGACCTCAACCTCTTTTCACTCTTGCTCATCAACCTCGGTACTCTGGCGGTCTCGATGCTAATGATGATAGCGCCCTCCTACCTTATCTCGAAAATCGAACCCGCCAAATCAATACGATTCGAATAGCGCTTCTAACTTTTGCCTTTATTATTGATTATCGGTAGTATGGCGATGGCGATTAGGCCGGTTAATACCACCCATATCGTCTGAACGGCGAAGACTACCATTGCGAAAGCTCCGGCATCGGTCTTGTTCACGCCGAAAGCTACGAGGGTCGAGATAACCATAAAATGCCAGACGCCAATACCGCCCTGCACAGGCACGGCTACACCTATACTGCTCATGGCAAAGGCTATCAACGCGATGCGGATACCCAAATCCCTGGTGAAGTCGAAGGCGAAAAAAGTGATATAGAAATAGAGAAAATAACCGCCCCAAATCATTAGAGTCTCGACGATGAAGCGTATCTTGTATTCGATTTTCCAGAGGCTCCTGACGCCTTCCCAGACGTTGAGTATCAAGGCGGTAGCTTTCTGTACCATGCTCAGATGCTTGAGTTTGACGAAGATATACCACAGGGCGACGATAAAGAGTGCCAGCGCTATATAAGTCCAGACCGAAGTAAGGAGGTCGTTGAGAGTTGCGATAAACACCGGAGGGTTGTCGTGAAAAAATTTCCGAAAGAAACCTATGTTGAAGATGCAGAGACAGAGCGTCAGCGAGCCGACCACCGTAGTATCCATCAAGCGATCGACAAAGAGAGTGCCGAGCAGCTTGGCAAACGGTATCTTCTCATACTTGGCAACCACGCTGCAACGCCAAATCTCGCCTACGCGCGGAAGCGCCATGTTGATGGCGTAATTGCCTAATACTGCGTAAATTGCGTTGCGTCGGCTTACATGTTTGCCCAGCGAGTCAATCAACATGCTCCAGCGAAAACCCCTCACGACGTTAGCCAGCAGTCCGAACACAAGCGAGAGCAGGATGATGTTATAGTTGACGCCCTGACTGATTACCCGCTTCATCTCTGTAATATCCTGATTACGATATAGATACCATAACAATATGACGCCCAGAGCCAAGGGTAGAGTTATCTTGATAATTTTCCGAAAGATTCGTCTTAAATTCATGCAAAACAAGATTTTTTTTGTACTTTTGTGCCCGCAAAGATAACAAAAAATAAATACAAATTGGAAGCTGATGACTATTATCCGGCCAAAAAAGTCTTTGGGGCAGCATTTTCTCAAGGACCTTGGAATTGCGAAGCGCATTGCCCAGACGCTCTCCGCATATCGTGGCCTGCCTGTATTGGAGGTAGGTCCCGGCACCGGCGTACTCACCCGTTTCCTGCTTGACGAAGGCCACGACCTCTCGGTTGTCGAGATTGACCGCGCATCCATCGCTTATCTTGAGCGACATCTCCCCGAACTTGCCGGACGCATTTACGAAGAAGATTTCCTGCAGATGAACTTAAACGGCTTGTATGACGGAAAGTTCTGTATCACAGGCAATTATCCCTATTACATATCCAGTCAGATTTTTTTTAAGGCGCTTGACTATCGCGAGCAGGTGGCGTGCTGCACAGGCATGATACAGAAGGAGGTAGCCGAGAGGCTTGCCGCACGTCCGGGAAGTCGCGCTTCGGGCATCCTCAGTTCGCTGATACAGCCTTGGTTTGACGTCGAATATCTCTTTACCGTCGATGAGAATGTATTTGACCCGCCGCCAAAAGTCAAGAGCGCCGTCGTACGCCTTACGCGCAACGCACGCATCTCGCTCGGATGCGACGAATCACTCTACCGGCGAGTAGTGAAAACCTCTTTCAACCGCCGACGCAAGACCCTCCGCAACTCCATGCTGCCGCTGCTGGGCAAGGAGTGCCGCTACCTCGAACTGCCGATTTTCAACCTGCGACCCGAACAGTTGAGCATCGAGCAATTCACCGAACTCACATTGATAACTGATAAACATCTGAAGGAGACAGCTTTATGATTGAAGTAACGAAAGATTACATAGACGAACTGAAGAAGGTCATCGAGACCAAAAACAAAGAGGCGGCGATAGCAATTCTCAATGACTTGCACCCTGCCGATGTGGCTGAATTATACAAGGAACTGAGCTTGCAGGAAGCCATTTATCTCTATCTGCTGATGGATGGCGACAAGGCTGCCGATGTGCTGATGGAACTCGAAGAAGATGACCGTCGCAAACTGCTCAAAGAGCTGCCTAACGAGGTTATAGCCAAGCAGTTTGTTACAGAGATGGATACGGACGACGCCGTCGAGCTGATGCGCGATATGGACGAAGAGATGCAGGAAGATATTCTCTCGCATATCGACGACGTGGAGCAGGCGGGCGACATCATCGACCTTTTGAAGTACGACGAAGACACGGCCGGCGGTCTGATGGGCACCGAGATGATAGTCGTGAACGAGAACTGGAGTATGCCGCAGTGCATCGAAGAGATGCGCAAGCAGGCCGAAGACGAGGGTATGGACGAGGTTTATAACGTGTATGTCGTTGATGACGACGAGCGTCTGCGCGGGGTGCTGCCTTTGCAGAAACTTGTTACCTGTCCTTCGATATCGAAGATAAAGCATGTCATGCAGAAAGACCCTGTCGCGGTGCAGGATAACGATTCCATGGAGGAGGTCGTCGAGATAATATCCAAGTACGACCTTGTGTCGCTGCCTGTCATCGACAGTATAGGCAGGCTGCTCGGACATATCACCGTCGATGACGTCATCGACGAGGTCAAGGAACATCACGAGCGCGACTATCAGTTGGCTTCGGGTATCTCGCAGGACGTCGAGACTTCCGACAATGTGTTTGTGCAGACGAAAGCGCGACTGCCATGGCTACTTTTCGGCATGATTGGCGGACTGAGCAACTCGTCGATTCTGGGCGGCTATGCGGCCGGTTTTGCAGCCAATCCCAACATGGCTCTATTTATCCCGCTTATCGGCGGCACAGGCGGTAATGTGGGCGTGCAGTCGTCGGCTATCGTGGTGCAGGGATTAGCCAATAACACGCTGAAACAGGGTCAGGTATTCAAGCAAGTATTCAAGGAGACAGCCGTTGCCCTTATCAACGCGGCTATAATCAGTCTGATAGTCTTTGTTTACAACTATTTCACGCTTGGCGACCACAATATAACTCTCTCGGTATCAATCAGTTTATTTGCCGTTGTGATGTTTGCCAGCACCTTTGGCACGCTTGTACCCTTGATTCTCGACAAGTTCAACATCAACCCCGCCATAGCTACCGGCCCCTTTATCTCAATCACCAACGACATCATCGGCATGTTAATCTATATGGCGACCGTAACCGTATTGCTGGCATAGCTACAAGGCTGACAGTTAATAATGGAAAAGATTTGGTAGAGAATGCCGATGTGCGGGTGCTTTCGAGCTACAAGGCTGATTATTAAGAATATAAAAGGCGTCCTGTCCGAAAACAGGGCGCCTTATTCAATTACGATCTATAAAAGTAGCAGTATGGAATGCTTATTCCAACTCTGAAGCCTTCACACGAAACACACGTCCGTTGCGGGCGAAAACCAATTCGCCATCCGACTTCTTGCGTTCCCTGACAAGGCGTTGAAATGCCAAGTGGGCGCCTTTAACTACAATCTCTTCAAATTTACTGAGTTCACGCTCGTTCATAATTTTTTAATTTATTGTAAATAAATGAGTTACTTATATCTGTCTTCTCTCTTCTTGAGCCTTTGGCTATGATTTCCATCGGCGAAAGGGAGTTGTCTGTTATCATCCAGTAATCACATATCGGCATGTATAAATCAAAGAGATTCCAGATCCCTGCTTTATAGCGCCGACGTATGGTCGCTTCGCTTACATTATGTCCTCCGGAGGCTACGCGATTCTTTACTCTTTCGACCGCCAAGTCGGGCGTGTTGAGCCAGAAAAAAAGCAAGGTAACATAGTACCCGGTGGCTTGTGCATCCTTGATTAGTTTGGCTATCGAACGGCTTGCCAAAGTAGTCTCCAATGCGAACGTTTCGGATATGTCGATCAGCTCTCTGATTCGCTTGTACATAATACGGCTTGCTTCGACTGCAACCGCCATCGTATCGGCGTTGAATGGAGATAAGCCTTTAGCTATCTCGTCGGAGTTAACAAACTCGCGACAACTCAACATCTCCGGCAAGATGGTGTAAGACGCTGTTGTCTTACCTGCACCGTTGCATCCTGATATTATGTATAAATCCGGCACGTTTTCTTTCGTTTTAGCGGTACAAAGATACGGACTATTTTTTTACTGGCAAAATTTTGTTTCGTCCAAAATTCTGGGGGTTTCGTCCTCGTTTATGAGAGTTTTGTACCAGAGTCCGCTATAATTCAATCATTTCGCGCATAACCCAGTCCGAAAGAAACCAATTTTCCGCAGAAACTTTAACATTATCACCCTGCATTTTTAACATTTTTCCATATTTCAAAGTCTCCGTTTTTGCCAAAAATCGACTTGTTAGGGCGTCGCCGAAGGAGGCTCTAAGCTCGGAAACAGACACCCCCTGAATGGTGCGTAAGCGGGTGATAATAAGGTCGTTATAGCGCATACGCTCGTCTAAATGCTCGATTTCGGCAGGAAGTCGGTCATTTTCAAGCGATTGGATATAGTCGTCGAGCGAGGCGACGTTCCATGAGCGAGTAAGTCCGTTGTAGGAATGAGCCGAAGCGCCAAGTCCGATGTAGTGCGTGCCGTTCCAATAGGAGGTATTATGCTGTGAGACAAGGCCTTGCGGATGCTCCGGCGCAGGTTTGGCAAAGTTGGATATTTCGTAATGTATGTAACCGGCTTTTGTCAGTTCGTCTCTCAGCATGTTATACAGCGTTTCATTTGCCTCATCATCAATGACTTGCAGCCCTCCCTGCTCTTTCATTAGATAGAGGGCGGTACCCTCTTCGTAGGACAGGTTATATGCCGAGAGATGCGGTACATCAAGGGCGATAGCTTGTTCTAAGTTGCGTAGCCAGCGTTTTGGCGTCTGTCCGGGCAGACCGTATATCAAGTCTATGCTGATATTCGTCAATCCCGCATCACGACAGCGATTGACAGCATTGATGGCATCCTGTGCCGAGTGCCTGCGTTTCAGAAAGTTCAAATCATCGTCGTCGAAGCTCTGAACGCCTATACTTATGCGATTAAAAGGGAGCAGTCGCAATGAAGCCAAATATGCGGGGGTCAAATCGTCAGGATTGGCCTCAAGGGTGATTTCAATGCTATTTGTGTTGAAGTTTTTATTGATGGCGTCGAACAGGCGCTGAAATTGCGCGGCCGTCAGCAGCGAGGGCGTTCCGCCGCCAAAATAGATTGTTCGGATTCGGTCATCGACGCTGCGCAACTCCATTTCGCGTATCAATGCGGAGACATAGCTATCCCGACGCTGCAGGTCGGTATTGGAGTAGAAGTCGCAATAGATGCAGCGTTTAGCGCAAAATGGAATATGTATGTAGAGGCCGGACACGTGGGAATCGCAGTTTTAATTGACGCCCTTACAAGATACGCCGAATCAGGCGGTACGCGATGCGAATGGCCGTTAGCAGCGCATAAATGACGACAGTAAGAGCCAGCACCCAAAGTATCTGCGTATATAACTCCGACCATTCTGTCTTGTAAATGATGATAGCTGCGAGGTTGAGCAGGAAAGCCAAGCCAAAAGAGGCCGCTAACCATCCGAGTTCCGCCTTTAGATGCTGTGTTGTTATAATGATGGGTTTCATTGCGTTTTATATTTCGAGTTCTTTCGGGAAATGTACGATTCTGTTTTCTTCCATAGCCTGCAGTCCAAGCAAGGCCAGCACTGAAGAGTAGTATGCCTCGCTTACGAGGTGGTCGTTCCTTTGGCCTGTGATAGCAGCGTCGCAGAAAGTCGTCAGCAGTTCCAAAGAGCCGTCGTCGGCAGCGCCTATCGACGAAGCGCCGCTCGTAGTGCTCACATTATCAACAACATAATAGCCTTTGTTGATTGAGGCCGTTTCGGGCACCCAACTCGGTCCGGCAAAGGACACCTTATCGAATATCTTATGCTCTATCTGGTTGATTAACTGCAAGATACCCGGCGCAGGAGCGGCTTCCTCGAAGTAATACTTGCCTTTTTCGAGTTCCATAGTACCCTTGTCGCCCATTATCAACTCTTCAAGACCGAGAAATTTGTTTGAGATGACTGATTCGTACGACATTTTGACGCCGTTCGGGTAGCGATAGACGAGGCTGATGCTGTCGTAAACTTCGCGACCGTCTTTCCAATAAATCAGGTCGCCATAGCCGGTAACGCTTTCGGGGTGCATGCCCAGCGCCCAGTCGCCAACCTGCAACTGATGTGCGGCCAGCTCTGTAACCAATCCCGCCGAACTGTCGCGATAGAGCCGCCAGTTGATTTTGCGCTCCAAATCGGGCGAAGGCACAGGGCGACGCCAGTCGTTATTGCGGTACCAGTAGGCTCGCATGTTGGTAACAGTACCTATCAAACCGCTGTGTATCAACTCCATAGCGCGTATATATTTAGGGTCGAAAAGTCGCTGCTGACCGATGAAAAGTACTTGGTTGCCGCTTTTGTAGGCGTCATAGACATGGCGGCAGCCGTCGAGGGTGAGTGCAACGGATTTCTCGCAAAAGACATGCTTGCCCGCTGCCAGAGCGTCGATTGTCATCTGCTCGTGCTCGTTGAGAGGCGTAACTATCAGCACGGCCTGCACGTCCTTGTTATCAAGCAGTCGAAGGTAGTTATCGTAAGTCTTAGCCTGCGGATAGAGGTCGAGAGCCTGATGCAGGTAAGGAGCATAGTTGTCGCAGAGCGCTACTATCTCGACATGCGGCATAAGCAGCAGATTATTAAGGTGATACATGCCACGCGAGCCGGTACCGATAACACCGAGACGCACTTTAGCGCCTGAAGCCGCAGCCGAGGCAGCCTCGACCGATGTTTTGGCGCAGGACTGTAGCCATGGAAACATTGCGGCAAGCCCCCCATATCCTAAAGTCTTGACGAAATCGCGACGATTAAAAATATCTAAATCCAACTCTTTAATCATATCAATCTATATGTTCGTTTTAAATTAAAATTCTTCAGCCACGACGGCTCGGATTCTTCGCCGGAGGCTATCCATGCCGTTGTCAGCGTCTCGGCGTCAAGCGGGTCTTCGGCTTCGATGGCCACTATCATTCGGCCTTCGACGACAGTAGCCCTGGCAGGATTGACTATATGCTGCGAATTGGCAGGCGAGTTGCCCGAAACCGACATCGCCGAATCGCGCAGATGCAGGGTAGCAAGCGGGCGATGCGTGTAGGGATCTTCTACGTCTATAGGCCATGTATCGCCAAAAGGATGCGTGTTCAGAGCCATTATCGAACTGTTTCCCAAGTTCAGTAACGCGCGTTCTATTCCCGCATCTTTCAGTTGACGATGTACCTTGCGCAACGCATAGCCTTTGGCATAACCTCCAAAATCGAGCATCATGCCTTCCTGCTCAAACCGGATGCTGTGCTCGGCGTCCTCTATTCCAATCTTGCTGAAATCCGAGAGGGTAATATCAAAATAACCGTCCGTCAGTTCGCAGTATCGGCGACAGTCAAGCAGTATCTGCCACATATCATCGCCGAGCCTCACCGTCGCCGTCTGCGCCTCGCGGTTGATAGCTGCCACTTCGCTCGTTGCATCGAAGCGGTTAAGCATCTTTTCGAGCCTTCGCATCTCTGCTTCGGCGGCATACCATACCTCTTCAAGCCTCGCGCGATCGTCGCCAAAAAGCAAGGCGTCGAGCCGGGTACCCATCAGCAGCGGGATGGAAACGTGAAGCATCCGCGACGACGGATAATAGTTGACGTAACTCATTTACCGTTTTTGTCACCTTGTTTCATCCTCAACAGACGTATGCGCAGATAACGCAAAAGCATGATAATTACAAATGTAACGCCTATCACTATAAAATATTCCTGATAGGTGCGTTCCGGATTGCGTCCCGGCCAAAACGCTATTGCCATTACAAGCAGATAGGCCAGCAACGCTATTGTCATAAGATTTATTTTCTTCATCGCTTGCCAAGGATTATAGATTCACGTCCTCGTCGTCCTTTTCAGCGTCGCCCTTGTCTTCCGAAATGCTCTCTATCTTGTTGACCACATACTTCGAGTACCCGCGCCAGGGCACAGAGGCGAAATACTCGATGTAATGCAGCTCGACCGTCTTGCCGCCCGCGTGCATCAACTTTTCGGCTATCTCTTTCCCGGAGACCGAAAACTCAAATTCATTCGACTGAATGCCGCCTCCGGCCGACGTTTTGATACCGCTCTGTATGAGTTTGCCTTCGTAAGTCTTGAATACAAAACCCTTGTAAACCACGTAGTTAAGTTTACCCGACTTGACGCCGCTCGCAAAGGGATAATAGTAGCGTAAATAGCCGCCAATGCCGAGACCCAGCACGAGAACAAGGAATATCGTGTTCCTTATTTTGCGCCAGACGCGCCCCTTGCGACGCACTACTTCCTTTTGACCAAGTAATGATTCCATAGACTTCTTATTTTATGCCCAATTTACTCCGTATCGCCTTTGGAATAGCATCCTTATGAACGACAATGTTAATGGTCTTGTAGGCGACAAATGCTTCGGAAACGTACCAGATACCTTTGTATTTGCTCTCCGTACCCCATGAGTTCTTCACTATATAGTACGTCTTGCCGGTCTGGTCCTTGGCGGTGCCGTATATCAGCATCCCGTGGTCGTCGGTGGTCTGATAGTTGTCATAAGCCGTCTGCCGCAATTCCTGTGTTACATCTATCTCCTTGCTCGGTTTCGCTGTCAGTTCGCGAAGCTTGGTCTCGCGCTCCGAACGGCTAAGTCCTACCCAACGCTCCTGATCGGAGCCATTAGCTTTCAGGTACTCAATATCAGGCACTACTGCTACGCCGTCGCGGGTGAATCCCTGCTCGCTGACGTCCGCTGCCCATGCAACAGTGTAACCGTTATTGACGGAATGCGAGACGACTTGCGTCAGTTCGTCGAGCGGCAGATTATACGACAGCCCCCAGCGCCAGTTGTCCTCTATCTCAAGCGCATACTGACTGTAGAACGGCTCGTGATTAAAGGAGGTCAGCGAGACGTAATCCTCGATATTGAGACCCAGGGATTTGCCGAAACTTTCAGGCGTGTATTCCTTGCCCTTGTAAGTGAATTTTTCGGGAATCTCGCCGAGATAAGTCTCGATAATACCCTTGAAAGCCTTCTTCCAAACAGGCGTCAGCTTGCCGTTAGGCCTCTCGACGATTGCTTTGAGGAAGCCGACAGACGATTTCTCCAATTCGCCGTGAATATGGATGGTATCGCCGTAGTTAAGCCCGCGATAAACCTCTGCCGGTATCGCGCCATAGCGCTGAAAAACGTAGAGTACGTCGTGAAACGAGCCGCCTTGAGCATAGTTGAGTTTACCGTGAAGACGCACGAATTTTTCGCCTTTGTCGATATACGACTTGCCGACGACATACATGTCCGACAAGTCGTATTCACCCTTGCCGGTACGTAGCAGTTCAGCCTCGATAAAGCCCACTCCCGAAAACGCCCAGCATGTCCCCGAACTGCTCTGGTTCTTGACCGGCGTGACCTTCAGTTCCTTGACTGTGGTGAACTTAAAACCCTCATTGTTACTGTCTTGTGCAGTTGTTGTAAAGAGCGCGCATACAAGCGTCAGCCCTGTGATAATTACTTTCTTCATATCTGTTATAATTTAAAAATTTGTTTACAAAATCAGTGCAAACGTACATAATTAAAATCACTTATCCAAATTTTTTGTACCTTTGTGGCGATTTTTTTTGTAATCGGAGATAAAAACCGTTCCATTTTATGACTGAAAAAAGTAGTAAACAACAGGATATTGACAGGCGATATTTGAGGATGGCGAAGATATGGGCGGAGAGTTCATATTGCAAGCGCAGGCAGGTGGGCGCACTGATTGTCAAGGACCAGATGATAATTTCGGACGGTTACAACGGTACGCCTTCGGGGTTTGAGAATGTTTGCGAGGACGAAAACAACGTTACCAAGCCATACGTCCTTCACGCCGAGGCTAATGCCATCACAAAGGTTGCGGCTTCGAACAATAACAGTCGGGGAGCTACGATATACGTTACTTCTTCGCCGTGCATCGAGTGCGCCAAACTAATCATTCAGGCAGGCATCAGGCGCATCGTCTTCTCCGAAAAATATCACACCGAAGAGGGCTTGCTTCTGCTCGAACGAGCCGGAATTGAAATTGAATTTATAACTATACAATAAATTGATAATAAGCAAAATGAATAAAAAAGGACATTTTATATGGACTCTGCTGCTGATAGTTGTAAGCCTGCTGCTGGGTTTCAACGCGGGCAGGTACTATCGCATGCTCAGGCCGCAGTCGAGGGCTATTCAGGCGGGGCAAAACAAGGTCAACGAGGCGCTCGAAATTATCGGACAGAACTATGTTGATACCGTCGATGTGGAGCGCCTCACCGAAAGCGCCGTTCTCAAGATGGTGAGCGAGCTTGACCCGCATTCGTCATATATTCCGGCGGTTGACGTCGAATCGGCCAACGAAGACCTTGAAAGTTCGTTCAGCGGGATAGGTATTCAGTTCAACATGCCTACAGATACTATTATAGTAATCAGCGTCATTTCGGGAGGCCCCTCCGAAAAAGCGGGATTGATGCCTTTCGACCGTATCATCACGGTTGACGATTCGATAGTTGCCGGCAAAAGTCTGGGGACAGCAAAAATCATGCGTATGTTACGCGGGCAAAAGGATACGAAAGTGAAGCTTGGCATAAAACGCGGTAACTCCGAAGAACTTGCTTATTTCGATTTGACGCGGGGCGATATACCCAACTACTCGGTTGACGTATCCTACAAAGTGAGCGATGATATAGGCTATATAAAGGTAACAAAATTTGCGCGTTCAACCTATAGCGAGTTTTTGACGGCTATAGCCAAACTGAAACAGGAGAAAGTCAGGGGATTTATCATTGACCTGCGCGACAACCCCGGCGGCTACATGGAATCGGCTATCTATATGATAAACGAATTTCTGGCGAAGGGTCAGATGATTGTTTATACTCAAGGTCGCGCCTATCCGCGCAACGATATGCGTTCAAACGGCAAAGGCTCGTGTCAGGATGCACCGCTCGTGATTCTTATTAATGAACTGTCAGGCTCGGCAAGCGAGATTTTTGCCGGCGCTATTCAAGATAACGACAGGGGTTTGGTTATAGGTCGGCGCTCTTTTGCCAAAGGGCTTGTGCAGACTAAGCTCGACTTCTCCGACCGCTCGGAACTGCTGCTCACTATCGCCCGCTATTACACGCCTTCGGGACGCTGCATTCAAAAAAAATACGAGCTGGGTAAGTCTGACGAATACAATTATGACATTATTAACCGCTCCGTGCACGGCGAGTTTTATTCGGCTGACAGCATCAAGATGACTGATTCGCTCGAATACAAGACTTCAGGCGGACGTATCGTCTATGGCGGCGGCGGTATCATGCCCGATATCTTCATACCTCTTGATACTATAGGCTCAACATCCTATCTATCAAGTCTTTTCAATACCGGCATACTGTATAAGTTTGCTCTTGTTTACTCGGATAAAAACCATGACCTGCTTGATAAATTCAGCGATTACAAGTCGCTCTACGAATATCTCAAACAGCAGCCACTGGCTTACGAGCTTGCCGATTATGCCGCAGAACAGGGAATAAAGAAAAGACCTACGCTGATGAGTATATCCAAAGACTTGATAGATAATCAGTTACATGCCTATATCATTCGCAATTTCTTCGATTACGAAGGCTTCTATCCTGTTATTATGAAGGATGACGGAACACTGAAGAAAGCCATTGAGGTGATTGAAAAGGATATCTGGAAACCGGAAGTTTTCAGCAAGTACAAGAGCGAGCAAGAAAACGCGACCCAGTCAAGAGAATCGGCTCATATCTTCAGAAATGAATCCGCAGAATTCATCTATCAAAAGAAATTAGCGATGTGATGCGATTGCGATGTGCGACAAGCAAGTTATAAGGCGTGAGATTGCAATGCTGAAGCGGTCGCTCACCGACGAGAGAGCCGAGTTGCTGTCTGCCCG
>JAITPL010000105.1 GCA_031289445.1 Tannerella sp. | reverse complement strand
TCAATTCTCAATTATCAATTGCTATTTTGGTGATTAGAAAAAAAATGATTA
Organism: Tannerella sp.; assembly: GCA_031289445.1. Taxonomy (GTDB): domain Bacteria; phylum Bacteroidota; class Bacteroidia; order Bacteroidales; family Tannerellaceae; genus Tannerella. The sequence continues at coordinate 3,790 of JAITPL010000105.1, read as the reverse complement.
CTTTTGCGACATTATTTAATACAATACAAGTTACTATGAAACATTTTTTGATAGCTTTTGTGGCGGCTACGGCTTTACTCGCTACTTTTTCGTGTTCGACAAACGCCGGTGGAAACACCGACAGTCTGAAATCTCTTGAAACCGGTTTCCATCATCCCGACAGCATGACTTTGGGTGTCTATTGGTACTGGATATCGGATAACATCTCCAAGGAAGGCGTTATCCGCGACCTCGAAGCAATGAAGCAGGTCGGCATCAACCGCGCCTTTATCGGCAACGTGTGGTTTGATGACACTCCCATCCTCGACTACAAGAAGGTCAAACTCTTCACGCCCGAATGGTGGGACATCACCCATGCAGCCATGAAACGCGCAGGCGAGCTGGGCATCGAAATCGGAATGTTCAACAGCCCCGGCTGGAGTCAGTCCGGCGGCCCCTGGGTCAAGCCCGAACAGTCCATGCGCTATCTGGCCAATGCTAAACTGGAGGTCAAAGGCCCGCAGAAATCCGCAAGCATCCGGCTTCCCAAAGTAGCCGACGATGCAATGGAAGACGTCAAAGTCATTGCTTATCAAAACCCTTATGATGATAAGGCGTTTGAAAAAACCGTAACCGTAAGCAAAAAGAGAGGCGAAGAACTGTCTGTAGATATTAGCGCCAAGCCCTCGTTCACGGTACGCACGCTGATATTCAAGGTAGATAAGCCGGCAGGGATAATAGCCGACGCCGAACTGTTTGTCAAAGACGGCGATCAGTATCGCTCGTTGAAGAAATTCCATATCGACCGCAGCAATTCCGCGTTGAATGTAGGTTTCGACCCCTACCCTCCGGTTGTTATATCACTGCCCGAAACTGCGGCTACAGACTATCGCTTTGTGATAAAGAATAAAAACAGCGAGGTGAAAAAAGCCGTCGTTACCCTCTCCTCGCGTCCTCTTATAGAGCGCTATCCCGAAAAGACCCTTGCCAAGATGTTTCAGACGCCGCTACCCATGTGGCACGATTACCTCTGGGACAAACAGTCGGAAGTAGCAGCCGATCTGTGTATTAATCCGACAAAAGTCATAGACCTCACGGCGAAAGTCAAAGACGGCGTACTGTCGTGGGATGTACCCGAAGGCAATTGGGTGATAATGCGTACAGCCATGCGTACCACGCAAGTAACCAACTCGCCGGCCTCACCGGAGGGCACAGGTCTGGAAATCGACAAAATCAACAAGGCGCATATAGGCTCGCACTTCGACGCATTTATCGGAGAAGTGCTGAAACGTATTCCGGCAGAAGACCGCACGACGTTTAAAGTCGTGGTAGAAGACAGCTACGAGACCGGCGGCCTCAACTGGACCGACGACATGATAGAGCGCTTTAAAAGCGTTTACAGCTACGACCCGACGCCATATCTACCATGCTTGAACGGTGAAGTGGTAGGCGGCCAGGATCTTTCGGACCGCTTCCTCTGGGATTTGCGCCGACTGATTGCTACCCGCGTCGCTTACGACTATGTCGGCGGACTTCGCGAGATAAGCAACAAGCACGGACTTACTACCTGGCTCGAAAACTACGGTCACTGGGGTTTTCCCGGTGAGTTCCTCATGTACGGCGGACAGTCGGACGAGATTGGAGGCGAGTTCTGGAGCGAAGGCTCGCTGGGAGACATCGAAAACCATGCCGCCGCCTCCTGCGCACACATCTACGGCAAGCGCAAAGTATGGGCTGAATCATGTACAAGTGGAGGGCCGGTTTTCAGCCGCTATCCCAACATCATGAAACAGCGCGTTGACCGCTTCTTCACCGAAGGCATCAACGCCACTGTGTTGCATGTCTATGTACAGCAGGCTTACGAAGAGATTAACCCCGGTCTGGACGCATGGTTTGGTAACGAGTTCAACCGCAAGAACTCATGGTTTCCGCATCTCGACGTGTTCGGCAAGTATCTCAAACGCTGTAACCTCATGCTTCAACAGGGACTGTTCGTCGCCGATGTTGCATATTTTATCGGAGAAGACGCTCCCAAGATGACCGGCGTCCGCACTCCCGAACTGCCCAAAGGCTACGCTTTCGACTACATCAACGCGGAAGTATTGTTGACCCGCGCATCGGTCAAGGACGGTCGCCTGACCCTGCCCGACGGCATGTCATACAGTCTGCTTGTTCTGCCGCAGCTCGAAACCGTTCGTCCCGAAGTGCTGAGCAAGATTAAAGACCTCGTAAACGAAGGATTAGTAATATTAGGCCCTGCACCCAAGCGCTCGCCGAGTTTGCAGAACTATCCCGAAGCCGATAAGCAGATAAGCGCCCTCGCCGCAGAGTTATGGGGCAATGAAGGTAATAAGATCAACGCCGTAGGCAAGGGAAAAGTCTTTGCCGACGGACAAGCAATAAAAGACGTCTTTGACGCAATCGGCGTGAAGCCCGACATGCAGATAGAGGATAATCCGGGCGTGCTGTATATACATCGCACAACGCCCGAAAGCGATATCTATTTCATTTCGAATCAAACGGACAAGGCCATCAATATCAAGCCAAGTTTCCGCATCGCAGGACGCACGCCGGAGCTTTGGAATCCGCTGACTGAAGACATTCTCGACCTTAAAGAGTATTCCGTCGAAGGCGCAACGACTGTCGTGCCGTTAGTACTGCAAGGTAATGAGAGTTCGTTTATCGTCTTCCGCAAGAAAGGCAAACCGTCATCGTCGGCACAGAATTTCCCTGTAGAGAATGTCATAGCCAAGTTGAACGCGCCATGGCAGGTTACATTCGATAAAGGCCTGCGCGGACCGGAAGAGACCGTCACGCTCAGCGCCCTTGAAGACTGGAGCAAGTCGAGCGACGAGCGTATCCGCTACTTCTCAGGCAAAGCGACCTATCGCACCACTTTTAAGCACCAAACTTCGACGGCCAAAAGCAGATTGTATATTGATTTGGGTAAAGTCATGGTAACGGCTAAAGTGAAGATTAACGGCGAGTATGCGGGTGGCGTCTGGGCGTTTCCGTATCGCCTCAATGTTACCGAACTGCTGAAGGAAGGCGACAATACGGTTGAGGTCGAAGTCATCAACAACTGGATGAATCGCTTGATAGGCGACCAAAACCTGCCCGAACCCGAGCGCGGGACATGGGTCTATATCAATCCGTGGAAAGCCGATTCGAAACTGCAGGAGTCAGGATTGATCGGGCCGGTAGAAATAATAGAAATCAACAATTAAATATTTGCATATATGAAAGCGCTTGTATTGGAAGAATATAACAAATTAGTTTATCAGGAAGTTACCGAGCCGCAGGCATCCGCCGGCGAAGTACTGATCAAAGTAAAAGCCTGCGGGATATGCGGCAGCGACGTGCACGGCATGGACGGCAGCACCGGACGCCGCCAAACGCCCATCATCATGGGACACGAAGCCTCCGGTGAAATCGTTGCCGTCGGCGCAGGAGTAAGTCGCTGGCAAGTAGGCGACCGCGTCACGTTCGACTCTACCGTCTATCCGCTCGACGACTGGTTTACTCTGCATGGGCATTATAACCTCAGCGAAGGGCGCGAGGTAGTCGGCGTGTCGCCCAAAGAGTACAAGCGGCACGGCGCCTTTGCGGAATACCTCGCCGTTCCGCAGCATATCCTCTACCGCATACCCGATAACGTTACTTTCGAGCAGGCGGCTATGGTCGAGCCTGCCGCCGTAGCAGCGCACGCCGTGCGACTGTCGGGTATTCAGGTCGGTCAGAGCGCGGTAGTGCTCGGTAGCGGCATGATAGGAACTTTCATTGTAAGCATGTTACATGCGGCTGGAGCAAC
>JAITPL010000100.1 GCA_031289445.1 Tannerella sp. | reverse complement strand
TGCCGAAATATACAACGCGCTCGGATTTAATCAATCTGCCAAATCAATGAGAAAAAAGTCCGTAGTCCCCCATAAGTGATGCTTTGTGTAGTGCAATTGACTGATAATAACTATATTATGAATCTATAGCTGCCAAGTTGGGTTAACGTGAATCCCCGACGGGGAAAAAGGTGTGGGTGATACCGTTTTCTATTGACATGAATCCCCGATGGGAATACGCCGTATTAATTCACCGTCCTCACCGTCCCTCAATCTCTTCACCGTCCTCACGTCCTCAAAGTCCCCACCGTCCTCAATCCTCAATTCTCAATTAAAACCTAATCCCTACTCCTGCGGTAAACGTTGCGCCGGGCATAGGAAATCCAAGCATGGTTTCATATTTTGAGCCGAGCAGATTGTCGGCCTTGACGAAAAGCTCTGCCCACTTCGTTACATGATAGCCTGCCCTTGCGTTGAGCAATGTGAAATCCGTCGTTTGAGCGGCGCTGCCGGTTGCGAGATACAAATCACTGATATTTGTCAGTCCGAGGTTGAATGCAAAGACCGACGGCGTGAAACTCACACCGGCGTAAATCTTCTGACGCGGCGCACCTGTCAGGGGAGTATCCATGCTAAGGCGATTGTAGTTGCCTGTCAGCGAAACGGTATTGCTTATCATCCAGCTCATCCCGAACTCTACGCCCTTATTGGCGAATTCACCGACATTTTGATTCTGCGGACGACCTTCCACCATCACCACCTGCACGATATTATCACCCTTAGTGTAGAACAGGTTGAGGGTTAAATTCAATCGGTTATGCGCCAGACGCTGGTTGACCGAGAAGTCGTAGCTCAGACTGCTTTCCGGCTTCAGTTCCTCGTTGGCCGGCGCATACATATACAGTTCGCGCATGTTGGGAGTACGGAAACCGCGCGAGACCGACAGTTTCAGGCTCGTATTGTCAACCGGCTTGTACGACAGCCCCGCCTGCGGAATCCACTTACTGCCGTAGAGATTATGATTCTCAAGCCTCAGACCGGCGTTCAGCATCAGATGGCTCAGCCGTTGTTGCACAAACAGATAACCTGCTATCTCATGCAGTTTGATATGGTCGGCATAAACCTCTGTTTCGGGATTGCGATAGGCATTACCGCCGTACAGTTTGACGTCGAAACCACCGGTAACGCTATTGCCTTCAAACGGATTCACCGCTTGATAGAGATTCACTCCACCCATATAATCGGTCGAATGAAAAAGGTAAGGCTGCGGTTTGCCGCCTGCGGTGTAACCGTCGTTGATGGCGTGATTGCCCCAGTTGTAATAAAAGTTGGCCGCACCTCTCGTTTTTCCGTAAACATTTTCGAGCGAAAGACCGGTCATTCCGCGCACCACGTCAACTACACCTTCCAACATTGGAGTTCCTTCCGTGCCTGGATTTTCGGCCTCAAACTTTGTAAGATTCATATTAGCTGTCAGTTTCCATTCGTCGGTCAGTTCGTAAGCCGCCTTGCCCATACCGTTCAGCGAGTTGAACGCCGAATTAGCGCGATGACCGTCGGTTTTGACGAATCCACCGCCGATATAAGCCGTAAAACGACCGTTCTTATAACTGTCGTTGAGTGAATACTTCTGCGTACCGTAAGAGCCGCCTTCGAGCCTTGCCTGCAGTCGGTTGCCTTCGTGTTGAATCTTGCGGGTGATAATATTGATAGCGCCGCCCATCGCGTTCGAGCCGTAAAGCACAGAAGCTGCACCGTGCGAGACCTCAACCCTCTCGGCGTCGGAAGCTATATAGGCATCGGCCACCGGATGACCGTAGATTGCGGCATACTGCGGATGACCGTCTATCAATATCAGCAGCCTGCCCTCGCCGCCTCCGAAGCCGCGCAGGTTAATACCGCCTGCCGCACCCGACGAAACGCCGTATCCTTCCATTCCCCTGGCCGTTACGAACAGTCCGGGCACTTCGCGAGCCAAAGTCGGCATCAACATTGACTCGCCGCTTCGCTCTATGGTCTGCCTGCCGACAATACTCACCGGTATAGGCATCAAATCGCGTGCAACAGGTATGCGCGTACCTGTTACCACCACCTCGTCCAAGCTGATGGAATCGTCTATTGCCTCCAATTTCGCCATTCCTGTCCGGGCGTCGTCGGCCAAGCAAACCGCCTGATAACTAATCACTAAACATAATAAATAACAAATTCTTTTCATACGTAAATAATATTAATAGTAACACGTAAATTTAAAATCGTGCCACAAAAGTACAAAAGAAATTTGACTTATGACTTATGCCTGTTGAATATAAGCGGCAAAATGCTGTATAAAGGCGAAAAATATTAACCTTTGATTTCCCAAGTCTCGCCGCCGAGCAGCAATTCACGTATGGAAGAAGCTGGTTTTTTGGCCTTGACGTCGGCTATTTGCTGATGAACGGATTGCTCGTAGGTTGGCGCCTCGACGTCGCGGATAACGCCCATGGCAATCGGCGTCTCGCCCCGCATCAGCGCCAGCATTCTATGAAGCGTGCAGTCGGGCGTGTGGGAGTCGTGCACCAGTATATCATCAATTGTATAGCCGTCCTCGCCTACTGTTACCGCCTTGAGCGTCAAGCCTTCAAGTACGATGCCTCGGTTCCTTTCCTTGCCGAAGAGCATCTTTTCGCCATCTCGGAGCAGGATAGTACGTTCGGCGCGATATTCGCGGTCGGAGATAAGCGAGTGGATACCGTCGTTGAAGATGACGCAGTTATCGAGCACCTCGGTAACGGAAGTGCCTTTATGCCGGGCGGCGGCAACAAACACGTCGGCCTGCGTTTGCAGCTCTACGTCGAGAGAGCGGGCGAAGAATGTTGCGCGAGCGCCGAAAGCCAGCTCGGCAGGCTCGAATGGGTCTTCGACAGTGCCGTAGGGTGAACTTTTCGACACGAAACCACGGCTTGAGGTCGGCGAGTACTGCCCTTTAGTCAGTCCGTAAATCTTGTTGTTTATGAGGACTATATTGATGTCGATATTGCGGCGGACGGCATGTATAAAGTGATTGCCGCCGATAGCAAGACAGTCGCCGTCGCCTGTTATAAGCCATACGCTCAGGTCGGGGCGGGCCGTCTTGACGCCGGTAGCTATAGCCGCTCCACGCCCGTGAATAGTATGAAACCCATAAGTATTCATATAGTAAGGCAGTCGGGACGAGCAGCCGATACCCGAAATAACGGCCATCTGATACGGCGGGACGCCGATTTTGGCCATTGCCTTGTGCAAACTGTTAAGCGTGGCATGGTCGCCGCAGCCCGGACACCAGCGCACGTTCTGGTCGCTCTTGTAATCTTTTGCTTCGTAAGTAGTATTCATGATGATAATTTTTGTCGGATTAATTGTGTAAACTCTTCTACTAATCGGGATACTATAAAGGGTTGTCCTTTGATGCGGTTGAATTTAAACGGATTGAAACCGTCGATTTTACTGCGCAGATAATTGGCAAACTGTCCGTTATTTTGCTCGGTTACAACCACTTTTTTATAGCGTCCCAGTACCTCTGCCGTATTGCGCGGCAACGGGTTGATAAAGCGGAAATGCGCGAGGGCGACCTTATGGCCTTCAGCCTGTATCAGTTCCATCGCTTCGTGCAGGTGTCCATAGACGCCACCCCAGCCGACTATCAGCAGTTCGGCGTCGTCGGCGTCGCCCGCCACTTCGAGCAGCGGTATATTGTCGGCTATCCTGTCGATTTTCGCTTGCCGCATCATTACCATCTTCTGGTGATTGACGGGGTCGGTCGAGATAGCGCTGGTGTCATAGTCTTTTTCCAGACCTCCGATGCGGTGGGTGAAGCCTTCCGTTCCGGGTATAGCCCAGTAACGCGCTAAGGTATCCTTGTCGCGATAGTAGGGTTTCCATGGCTCCGAGCCGGTATAATTGACTACATAATTCGGCTCTATTGCGGGATATTGTTCTAAATCCGGTATGCGCCATGCCGACGAGCCGTTAGCGATGAAACCGTCTGTTAGGAGTATAACCGGCGTCAGATGTTCCACGGCTATTTTGCTTGCCCAGTAGGCGCTATCGAAGCAGTCTGTAGGCGTAGAGGCCGCAATAACGACTACAGGACTTTCTCCGTTGCGTCCGTAGAGCGCCTGCAAGAGGTCGGTCTGCTCGCTTTTGGTAGGCAGACCGGTAGAGGGACCTCCCCGCTGCACATCTATCACCACTAACGGCAATTCCGCTATCACGGCCAGGCCTATGGCTTCGCTTTTGAGCGCAAGTCCGGGGCCTGAAGTAGAAGTCGCTGCAAGACATCCGGCGAAACTTGCGCCTACTGCCGTACATACGCCTGCTATCTCGTCTTCGGCCTGCACGGTTATGACGCCGAGATTCTTGTGCTTCGACAGTTCGTGCAGTATTTCCGAGGCCGGAGTGATGGGATAAGAGCCGAGAAAGAGCTTTAAACCTGCTTTCTCTGCGGCCGCTATCAATCCGTAAGAGGTGGCCGTATTGCCGTTGATGTCCATATAGACGCCGGGAATCTGCTTTGTGCTTTCGATGCGGTAAGTAGAGACCGAGGCATGTATGTTGTGGCCATAGTTGTAGCCGTCGGAAAGCGCCTTGATGTTAGCCTGCGCTATGACAGGTTTCTTGGCGAATTTCTTCCTGAGAGTATCCATCGCCGTGTCGAGCGGGCGGTCGAAGAGCCAGCAGACAAGTCCGAGAGTGAACATGTTCTTGCAGCGCAGCGACGACTTGTTGTCAAGCCCAAATTCCGTCAATCCCTCGCGTACCATAGTAGATATGGGAGCGGCGACGAGTTGCTGCGTCGTCAGTCCGAGTTCCTTCAGAGGCTCGTCGGTCTTGAAGAAAGCCTTGTCGAGGTCTTTCCGTGTAAACGAATCGGTGTCGATGATGATAACCGAATCGCGTTTGAGGTTATCGACGTTCACCTTGAGCGCCGCCGGATTCATTGCCACCAGCACGTCGGCTTTCTCGCCGGGCGTGAAAATTTTCTTTGCTCCCAGATGCACCTGAAAGCCCGAAATGCCGCTCAGTGAGCCTTGCGGAGCGCGTATCTCGGCCGGATAGTCGGGGAAGGTCGATATGTCGTTTCCCAGAACGGCCGACAGATTGGTAAAGATAGTACCGGTCAATTGCATTCCATCGCCGCTATCGCCCGAAAAACGTACCACAACGTGGTCAAGCGTTTTTACTCTTGTTTGTTCTGTCATTATTGTCAATTATTTAGTTATATATTCTATCAATTTAGTTGTCAGCATGTTAACATCCATATATGTCAGCATGTTTTCGACGTCGAAGCGTATGGATGCCTGTTCGTAAAACACTTTTCGCAGTTCGAGGCTCTCACGCACAAAGTCGGTCAATTCTTTGCCTCTGCGGTTTTGCAGAACAGGGCGCACGGTCTTGCTCGCTTCCAGTCGAGATACAAGCTCTTCTATCGACACGTTAAGGTAAACGGTTATTCCGCGTTCGTTCATAAGGCTCATGTTATCGTTGAAGCAGGGCAACCCGCCTCCTGTCGAAACGATAACATCCTCATACTCGGATATTTCGCGCAATACACCATGTTCGATAGCCCTAAACTTCTCTTCTCCTTCCGAAGCAAATATATCGCGAATCAGCTTATGGTAGCGATTCTCGATGAAGCAGTCCGTGTCGATATATGTGAGGTTCATCCTCCGTGCAAGAGCCTTTCCGATAGTACTCTTGCCTGCTCCCATATAGCCAATGAGAAATATTCGTGTCATTTTTTGCCTTATATCAGACAACAAAAGTATAATTTTATATTGGAATAACTACAAACAAATCCGAAGAAATAATTTTCAAACCAACTTTTCGGCAAGAATTTTTACCCCTTCGGAAGCGCCTGATTTTATTACCTCTATATCGCTTCGGTGAGTGTTAACTTCTTTTGGGTCAATGAGATAGATGGGTTGTCCTCGACGGACGTAATTGAGCAGGCCGGCCGCCGGATAGACGTTCAGCGAAGTTCCTATGACAACGACAATATCGGCAGCTTCGACAAAACCTGCTGCCTCTTCGATTTTAGGGACAGCCTCGCCAAACCAAACGATAAAGGGTCGCAGCCGGCCACCGTCGGGAGCCTTGTCGCCAACATGCAGGTCGGGATTGTCGGCCGGAATCGGATAGGGCTTGTTCAGGTCGTTGACCGAGCACGACTTCATAAGCTCGCCATGCAGGTGGATAACGTGCGAGCTGCCTGCCTGCTCGTGCAAATTGTCCACATTCTGCGTTATGATATGCACCTCGAAGCGCTTTTCGAGTTCGGCTATGCCCTTGTGCCCTGCGTTAGGCTCGGATTTGAGCAGTTCGCGCCGGCGTTGATTATAGAAGTCGAGCACTAACTGCGGATTGGCGGCAAAACCTTCGGGTGTGGCTACGTCTTCGACGCGGTAATTGTTCCATAACCCGTTTGAATCGCGGAAAGTAGATATTCCGCTCTCGGCGCTCATTCCCGCACCGGTGAGAAAAACCAATTTTTTCATCATGAAAAGAAGCTTTAAAACGATGCGAAGATACGAAAAAAAAGCCGGATAAAATTTTTTTGGCAAAAAAAAACGACAAAAACGTATCCAATTAAAAATTAATCACTACCTTTGCGGCTTGATTATAAGAAAAATATGAAGAAAGTAAGCTACGCATTAGGCTTGAGTATAGGAAATAATTTCCTGACTTCGGGCATAAAAGACTTGCAGATTGATGATTTCATCAAGGGAGTTGAGGATGTGCTCAACAAGAGGTCGCCTGAGATTTCATACGACGAGGCGAAGACGATAACTCACGATTATTTCGTCGGCCTGCAGAAAGAGCAAGTTCGCCTGAACAAGGAAGCCGGGGACGAGTTCCTCCGCATAAACAGGGAGAAAACCGGCGTAACAACCCTGCCGAGCGGTCTTCAGTACGAAGTATTGAAGGCTGGCGAGGGCGCAAAGCCGAAGGCGTCCGACAAGGTGAAGTGTCACTATCACGGCACGCTTATCAACGGCACGGTGTTCGACAGTTCGGTGCAACGCGGGCAGCCGGCCACGTTCGGCGTTTCGCAGGTCATATCCGGATGGGTAGAAGCCCTGCAACTGATGGCGGTCGGCTCAAAGTGGAGGCTGTTCATACCGTCCGGACTTGCTTACGGCGAGCGCGGAGCAGGCGAGATGATAGGCCCTAACAGCGCTTTGATCTTTGAAGTAGAATTATTAGATATTGTTTAACATAATTATAAGTAAAAAAAATGATGAAGAAAATTAAAGTTTTAGCCATTGCGGCTATTTTAGTTGCAGGAATTGCATCTTGCGATTCAAAGAAGA
>JAITPL010000217.1 GCA_031289445.1 Tannerella sp. | reverse complement strand
CCTGATTTCCAAATGAATTGCAGAGGTTTGTCGTTGACAATGACCTTGGCTTTTTTCGCAGCCTCTTCGTCGAGATACTGTGGAGTAGTAAGTTCGGCAGTCAAATCGTTGCTGTCGGGGCTAAGCGAATACTTCACCAAACACATATCCAGAGAGGCTTTCGCGTCTATATATGCCACTGAAGCGGTATCGGCCTCAGGGCGCAAAAAACGCTCTATGGCAGCCGGTTTAAACAAGTCGTCAGCGGGCAGTTGCTGCCAGTCGGTCGAATAGAAGCGTACATGGCTATCGGCCACAGGTGCATAAACCGTTGTAACCATGCAAACTACATACGTCTTGTTGACGAGCGGCAGGAGGCGCAGTTCGACCGTCGTGCGCTCGGTTGACTGTAGCAACAGATAGTTGTCGGTCAGTTTGAGCAGAGTCGATTTACCCTGCATGATGTTATCCAGAGTAGCTGTCTTGCCTGATTTATAGAGGTCAATCAAGTCCTTGCGCCATGCGTTTTCGAGTTGCGTGACAAGCTCGTCAGGCATACCGGCGAACAGTTCGTCCATGCTCTGGGCAGTAGCGGAAAAAGCGCCGCAAAAAATCATCATAAAGTTAATAATCAATCGTTTCATAAAATTTTTATCGTTATTTTGTCCCCAAATATAAGAAAATCATTCCTAATAACACCAAAAACAGGTCGAAAGCTTTTTGCTTCAAGTTCTTTTCGTGGAAGAAAATCGCTCCGGCGATGAAGGTAACGAGCACGCTGCTGCGTCGAATCATCGAGACGATTGAAATCATCGAATCGGGGAAGCTGAGCGCATAGAAATATATCCAGTCGGCGACGGCCAGAAAAAGCGAGACGCAGAGGATGCTCCATTTCCACCGGAAGGGCGTCGTATGCTTGCGGCGCCGATACCACAGCAGCAGCAAGGGCGCTATCATTATCAGTTGATAGATATTAAACCATACCTGCAATGTCATTACGTCGAACGAGCGCAGGAGATGCTTGTCGTAAAGCCCGCTGAGAGCGCCCAGGATGACCGACAGAACGGTATAGAATATCCATTTGTTGTGTGCGAAACGGATGCCTTCCCTGCGACCCGACGAGGAGAGCAGATAGAAAGCAAGGATTGACAGCAGGACGCCAATCCACTGGTACAGATTCAGTCTCTCGCCAAATATCAGCATTGCGCCTACGAGAACGACAATCGGTTGCATGGCTTTGATAGAGCCGGTGATGGTCAGGGGGAGATTTTTGACGGCGGCATAACCTGCAATCCACGAAATCAGCACTATAAGCGATTTAATCGCCACGTAGCCGTGAGTAATCCAATCGACGTGCGGCACGAAAAAGAGCGTTCCGTCAAGTATGCCGGTTGTATATGACAAAACGACGAAAGGGGCAAATATAAGGGTCGAAAACAGGGCGTTCAGGAAGAGTACCGGAATGACTGCATTGTCGCCCACCGCTACTTTCTTGAGCGTATCGTAACACCCTATAACAAGGGAAGATATAAATGCAAATACAAGCCACATAACTATGTTATAAAGATATTTGAAGGATACTCTATTTCGACTAAGGCCAAGCCCTCGGCGGGGACCGAAGCGCCTGCCCGGCATCTGTCCTTGGCCTCGATAATCTGCCTGAAACCGTCAACGGTAATCTTTCCCTTACCAACCTCAAAGAGTGTGCCGACAATAGCTCTCACCATATTGCGCAGAAAGCGGTCGGCGCTGACAGTAAAGACCCATCCGTCCTCGATTTTGTCCCAGTGCGCTGCATGGATGCGGCAAATATTGGTCTTGACGTCGGTATGCAGTCTGCTGAAACTTGTGAAATCCGCATATTCCCTGAGGACGGTACAGGCCTCGTTCATAAGCTCGAAATTCAGGTTGCGAAGCGACATCCGGCACACCCATTCGTAGGCAAAAGGATTCTTTCTTTCGGAGATGAAATACATATATGTGCGTGAGAGGGCATTGAAGCGTGCATGGGCGTCATCTCCGACGCGCACTATCTTGTCGATAGCTATATCGTGCGGCAGCATACGGTTGAGCCTGTCAACGATATGTTCAGGAGCGGCAATAGCCTCTTCGACGTCGAAATGCGCAACCATTGTGCGGGCATGAACACCTGCATCGGTACGTCCGGCGCCCAGAATAGCAATCTCGCGACGCAAGATTGCAGTCATAGCCTCCTCGACGAGTTGCTGAATACTCATGCCGTTGGGTTGTCGCTGCCAGCCGCAAAAGCGTGTGCCGTTATAGGATAAATATATAAAATACCGATTCATTTTTGCTATTAAAACCATCGCAAAAGTACATTAAAATATTGAGATTCGCACAAAATTGCAAGCCAAAAAAGTAAATCGGAGGTGCAATCACGAGTGTCCGGAAGGTGCGGTCGCCCCAAACGTTATCATGAGATAGCCGCAATCATGAAGGGCGAACGCAGGTCGCCCCTACGCTACACGCAATCAAGGATGAACGCCGGTCGTCCTCCTATCCCGCTATATGATTTGAACTATGGCATCTCTGCGCAGCATTTCTAACTTCTAATTTCTAATTTACGGCATCTCTGCGCAGCATTTCTGATTTCTAACTTCTAACTTCTAATTGTCTTTTAATTTTTAATTGCTTACCTTTGCAGCGTTTCAAAAAAAATATCTTAACATGGATAGATTTAATACATACTTCAAAACTGTTGATAACTTCAACGTATCTGTTGATAACTTTAGCGGCCAAAATTTGGTCGTTACAGGTTTTTTGCTATATAGAGAGAGATACGGCCCTCTACCTGCCAATACCACTTTTTGTAAGCTACTGGATAATCGGGCGGACGCGCGCGATATACTCATTTTTCTTCAAATGAAAAAACAATCCCAACTTATTTTTTGCAAGTCGGGAAGATTCCTCTTTGCCACGTTATTGCGAGTCATTATCTGCCTTGTACTGTTGCTGTTGCCGCGCTTTGTTTCGGCGCAAGAGTACTCTCAGGCTGAAAAGGATTCGCTGCGGCAACTCATCCCCACGCTTGAAGGCAAAGAAAAATTGGACGCCCGGTACGAGCTAAGCCTGATTTACTTCTTCGAGTGCGACAACCCCCAAACTCTGGACACCCTCCTTACCATCTACCGGGAAGTAATAGAAGAAGCAAAGCGACAAGACGACGTCAAGACGGAAGCCATGGCCAAAGCAAGCGAAATAGCCGCCCTGGGCAACCTGTTCATGTATGACGAAATCATACAGCGCTCGCCCGACTATCTCGCCTTCTTTCATAAACATCAACTGTGGAAAGGCTATTACCCTGTTTACCATATCTATCTCGACGCATACCAGAGCATGGGGCAGTCCGAAAGAGCCATCCGCGAAGCTAAAGCGCTCTATCTCCAATCCAAAGAAGATCAAAGCGACGAAGGCATGGCCCTTGCCCTTTTTATAACCGCCAACGCCTACATCGACCAACACCGGCCGGAGATGGAGGAAAAATACCTCCGCCAAAGCATCGACATACTCAAAGACAAACACGACATCCCCACCTACTACATCAGTATGTGCGCCTCCCTCTGCCAGATGCTGACCAACGCAAAGCGCTATGCCGAAGTATTGCCAATGGCCGAATTTACCGGGAATGAACTCCGCCGCTACGAAGCCTATATCAAAAGCCCCATGCCTACCGCCCGCGCAACCGTGCTCGAAATCTACGCCGATTACTATATCGCTACCGGCGAATACGACAAAGCCGAAGCCTACTGCAATGCCATGGACAGCCTCATAGCCAACGCCCGCCAAGACTGGAACTCCTCCCACCGCCGAGTCCATATATGCGAATCCCGCCAACAGTACGACCAAGCAATGGAGATCATAGACAAGGCCATGCTCTCGAAGCCCGGCAATGTCCTGGAGGTAGCCGATATGATGTGGAAGAAAGCCCGCATCCTGGCCCATACCGGACGCACAGATGAAGCCCTGGCCTTGTTCGATAACGTCGCCGAGCAGCGGGACTCCATCCACCAAGCCGCCTTCAACAGTCAACTGGACGAACTGCATACCCTCTACGAAGTAGATAAAATCACTGCCGAAAAGGAAACCGTACATAACTACCTGCTCTTTGCCCTTGGCGGATGTACCCTCCTATCCGTTCTCTTGGGGATATGGATATACTACAGCCGCCTGACCATGAGGAAAAACCGGACTATGGTGGAGCAAATCCGCGAATTGCGGGAACAGGAACAGCAAAGGCAAGCGGATAAAATCATCCACAAAACAGCCTCTAAGCCGGCAGTGACGGTCGATGGCAGTCTTTACCCGCAAAGCAGAAAGGGCAAACTAAGCCATGAAATCCACAATTTGCTTTTCAAGGAAAAAATCTATCATGATCCTCTGCTTACCCGCGACGCCATAGTCAGCCGTTTGGGTACCAACAGAGCTTTATTTGTGGAAGTATTCTCGTCGTCTTGCGGCGCTTCGTTTCCCGAATACATCAACAACCTGCGCCTCAAAGACGCCATAGCGCTCCTGGCACAATCGGATTTGTCAATGCAGGAGATTTCGGAGCAAGTCGGCTTCGGCACCTTGCGAACATTCCGCCGCCAGTTCCAAGCCAAATACAATATGTCGCCGAAAATGTACCGGGACTTGGAAAAGAGTTTCCCCAAGCGTATGATAGAAGAAGGCTGATATCGAAGTTAGAAGCAAAGCTCCTGCCTTGCAAGTTTTTTATTTCCTCGAACATTTGTTGTTTTTAGAAAAAAAACCGTATATTTGCACAATCATAGAAAGTAAAATACAATGGAGAGAACGTGTGTCGAACGGTTAGACCCGCTTAATGATTA
>JAITPL010000194.1 GCA_031289445.1 Tannerella sp. | reverse complement strand
ATATTTTCAGGCGAGGGCGCATTGATAAAATTCTTCACTTTCTCGCGTGCCCCTTCGTAGCCGTCGGTCGAACGCGCCGCAAGCGTATGCGAGGCACGATGGATATTGGAATTATCGTTCTCGTAGAATTTCTTTATGACCTCGATTACTTGATGCGGCTTTTGAGTTGTTGCCGCATTGTCAAACCAAATCAAATCCTTGCCGTGCACCTTTTGATGAAGGATAGGAAAATCTTTGCGAAGCGCCTGAACGTCAAATGTTTCTCTTCCGCTATAGGTGATAGGCTGATCGCGCAGAAAAGAATATTGCGAATAGCCTGTGTCGGCAAATTCATTGGCAGCCGCCGAATGTAAGCGAGAGGTCTCAACCGGAACGTCGTCTTCGCTGAAGTTAAACTTAGGGAAGTCGAAGCCCTCGCTATTAGCGGTAAGCGGATTTATCAACCGTTGGAACGAATCGCGAACTCCGCTCAAATCAATGCCTTCGTCCGGCAAACTTAAATATTCCGACATATTATTCGTGAGTTTTTATTTGACCGTAATTTTCCTGTTGTTATAGTCGTGATAATAACCTACTTCCACATTTTCGAGAATGGCTATGGCGTCGTCCGTCAGTGAAGCCAGCGAGAAATATTTCGTCAGCAGATAACTTGCTACGGCAAACTTGTCCAATCCCATCAAACGCGCTGAAAGACTTGGCGCTATTTCACCCGGAATACCTGCCTGATGCAAGCCGACTACGCCCTGTTCCTGTTCGCCGGTGCGTACCAGAATGATATTTGTCGTTCCCACGCCGCGATTAGTCAGATATTGACCCTGAATTTCAATTTTATCGCTCGGTATGACCGGCACGCCGCGCCAAGTGATGACCGGCACGCCAAAAACCTGCGTAGTAACAGGCGGCACGCCACGCCACGTACATTCGCGCTCAAAAGCCGCAATCGCTCTCGGATGAGCCAAGAAGAAAGAAGGTTTTTTCCACACTAACGACAGCAGTTCGTCGAGGTCGTCGGGGGTCGGCGAGCCGTAGCGGGGACTGATACGGTAGCTCGGCTCAACGCTTGCCAGCAGTCCGAACTTCTTATTATTAATCAGTTCCCATTCCTGACGTTCCTTGATGCTTTCGATGCTCAGCCGCATCTGTTGTTCGAGCTGGTTGTAGGGATCATTGTGCAAGTCGGTTACGCGAGTATGAACGCGAACGACCGTTTGAAGCGTGTTCAAGGGATATTCGCGCGGCTCTTCCTCGTAGTCGATATAAGTTTCGGGGATGACATTGTCTTCCTCGTGTCCCGAAGCAAGGTCGATATGTTTTTCGCCATGCGCGTTGACGGTCGCCCGCAACCGGAGATGCTCATCCACAGCTTTTTGGAACTGCTCTCTGAAGTTTGGAATATCCTTGATGATTTCTTCCAACTCATTGCTGTTGAGCGTGAAAAAGACAGCCGGAGTGATGGCTTTGACCGACACTGACGAGGGTTTGTCGGACAGCAGGTCGGCCTCGCCGAAATATTCACCTTCGGAGAGGATAGCCAGACGAAGGTCTTCGCCATGCGTACCCTTGCTTGAGATTTCGACCTGTCCCTGTGCGACGATAAAAAATTTCTGCGCGTCTTTGCCTTCTTTAATCAGGTTTTTACCCAACTCGGTATTTTCGACTTGAAATTTTTTCGCCAGCCGGTTGACTATATCCTGGTCGATGTGAGCGAACAGGGGTATCCTTCGGAACGATTCCACCCGAAAAGAAGGAACGCCTTCATAGAAAGCGACTTCGATGCGTTCGGCCTTTTTCAGTTCCACCCTGGTGCGATTCACGCGGTAAGTACCCGAATCGACCTGCACCCATGGGAGCAGTTTCAATAAGAGTCTCGGCGTTATCGAGCCCATCTGCGGTGGTGTCTTCGTCGTTGTCGCCAGTTTTTTGGCGGTAGCAGTCGTGATGCTGCGTTGCAATTCGTTTTGTGCCATAATTATTTTTCTATTTTAATGTTATAAACTCCCGACTTGTCGGTTTCTGTTACCTCCAGCACCTTAAAACCCTGTTCGGTAGCGCTCTTGGGTACATTTTCCAAAGGCTCGCCTTCCAATAACTTTACGTTCAGGATATCGCCCGACTGCAGTTTGCTCAGGGCTATCTTTGTCTTGACAAACGTCATCGGACAATGCTCTTTCGTCACATCTATATCGTATGTCATGCTGAATCAGATAAAAAGTGTTTGTCCGCCTTCCGAAAGGTTAAGAAATGTTGTCACGCCAAGTACATCTTTCACTTCAGGGATAAAATCGCTTTTTGAAAGACCCAGAATGTGCATCGCCATTTCGCAGGCGTAGAAGTTGATATCTAACTGTTTAGCGGCCTCGACAAGTTCTTCCAGTGTAGCCACATTTTTCTTCCGCATCAGATAGCGGAAAATCTTCGGGCTGATACCTGCAAAGTTAAGCCTGCTGACCGGTGCACTTTTAAGTCCGCCCATAAAGATACCGAACATTTTCGGCAAGAATCCTTGGCCTACAGGCGAGCGTCCCTGTTTGATTTTGATAGCGTCCAGTCCCCAGAACGTGAAAAACAGGTTTACTTCGTATCCTGCGGCTGCCGCACCGGTTGCAAGGGTGAAGACTGCCGTCAGTTTGTCGAAATCACCGCTGAAGGCGATAATCGACAGTTTTTTTGTTTGATTTTCTTCTGCCATAACTATTAAGATTATTGTTTGTCAAATTGATAAAGCGGTGTGGATAAGTACCTTTCGCCGGTATCGGGCAAGATGGCGACAATAGTTTTGCCTACGTTTTCTACCCTGCGGGCGATTTGAATAGCTGCAAAAACCGCCGCTCCCGAGGATGCGCCAACCAAAAGCCCTTCGGTACGCGCCAGCAGCCTGCTGGTCTCGAAGGCTTCATCGTTCTTTACCTTAAATATCTCATCCACGATTTTAGGGTTGAATACTTGAGGTACAAATCCCGCGCCTATACCCTGAATCTTGTGCGGACCGGCCTTGCCGCCCGACAGTACAGGTGACTCGAAAGGCTCAACAGCAATCACTTTGATACCCGGATTGTAACGCTTGAGCACCTCGCCTGCTCCGGTAATAGTACCTCCCGTTCCGACAGCCGAGATGAAAATATCAACCTTGCCGTCAGTGTCTTTCCAAATCTCCTCGGCGGTCGTTGTGCGGTGGATTTGCGGATTGGATGGATTCTGAAACTGCTGAGGTATAAAGGCGTCTTTGTGTTGCTTCTGTAGCTCTTCGGCTTTACGTATAGCTCCACTCATACCCTCATAACCGGGGGTCAGAACGACCTCCGCCCCCAACGCTCTCAAAAGACTGCGACGCTCGACGCTCATAGTATCGGGCATGGCAAGTATCAGCCGATACCCTTTAGCTGCCGCAGTGAGCGCCAAAGCGATACCGGTATTGCCGCTTGTAGGCTCGATAATGACCGTTCGCGGCGTGATAAGCCCCTGCTTCTCGGCGTCCTCAATCAACGAAAGACCGATCCTGTCCTTCACGCTGCGTCCGGGATTCAAGTACTCAAGTTTAGCCAGTATGACTGCCTTTAACTTATTGGTTTTCTCCACTTTACTCAATTCAAGCAAGGGTGTGTTACCAATCAATTCTGTTAGTTTATTCGCTATCTTTGCCATTATTTTGACGATTTTTCGCCGACAAAGATACAACAAATTAATTTAATACGCAATACCACAAGTTAGGTATATCTTTAAATAAAGGTAGAATGTAGAAATTAGAAGGTAGAATGTAGAAAAAAGTCTTGCAAGCTTATCTGAAAGTTCCACCTGAAATACGTACTATTAAATCATAATTCCTCTTGATTCTCTCGTTTTCTTCGCCAATAACGTTCTTCTCGGAATCCGTATATGAGTTCCAAGGCTTAACTGTATGTCGAAGCGTATTCCTAAACTTCTTTGCATCTTCTCCGAATATTACAGGAGTGTCTTTGATTGGTGTCGCCATATTATAAAACTTTTTTCGCCGCAAAATTACATGAAAATATTGAGATTCACAAGCGCGAGGGATGAAAAAAGTTTTTTTACAGAGGAAAGGTAATAATAATTATTGGATAATCAAACGAGCCAACAACATTTCAAAGAGTATTCCCCGATAGGGGATTCATATCAATAGAACACGGAATTGCCCACACCCTTATTCCCCATCGGGGATACATATCAATAGAACACGGAATCCACACCCTTTTTCCCCGTCAGGGGATTCACATTAAAATAACCCGGATAGCTTTTCTGTGAATCTCCTACGGAGAAAATGAGAGAGAAACATTTTTTTCTATTGATATGTATCCCTTAACAGGGATGCTACGAGGTCATTTGCGTGTCACATCACCATACAAAATAACTATCTCTTATCCATGCGTATTGCATCACCGTACAAGATAACTGTCTATTATCCAAACGATAACCGTGTTTTCCTCAAGTGATAACCGTCTTTACCCCAAACGATAACTATCCTTTACCCAATCGATCGGTAATCGTTTCCTCAAACGATCGGTAATCGTTTTAAAATCTATTAGTAATCGTTTTAAAATTGATCGGTAATCGTTTTGAAAAAGATCAGTAATCGTTTTGAAAAAGATTAGTAATCGTTTCACCTTGCTGTTTCGTACTGCAAAGTAACATGCTTCTCTTCCAAGCAACACGCATCTCCTCCAAGTTGCCTGCATCTCTTTCAAATCAATTCCTGGACGGAATAGAACTCGCCAAACTCCCCCATGCTTACTCTTTTGATTAACTCCCCATGCTTACTCTTTCCCCGAACTCCCAATACTCACTCTTTTGACAAACTCCGTTATCTCGTCTATGCCGAGTATTGATGAGTTGAGGCAGAAGTGGTAGCTTGCCGCCATGCCCCAAGTCTTGTTGGTATAGTAGTTGTAGTAGGCCGCTCGTTTCTTGTCGATGCTTTCCATCATACTGCGGGCTTTCTCGACCGTGATGTTCTGGTAGCTCATGATGCGGCGCAGACGGTCGTCGTCGTTGGCGCAGATAAAGATATTGAGGCAGTCGGTGCGGTCGCGCAGGATATAGTCGGCGCAACGACCTATAAAGACACATGACTGGCGCTCGGCGAGGCTGCGGATGACGTCGCTTTGTATCTGAAACAGCATCTCGTGCGAGAGACCGCAATTGTGTGGCGAGCTGTCGCCAAACAGCGGGAAACGTATTCCGAGCATACCCGCAGGCAGTCCTCGCTGCGTATGTTCGTCGGCCTGCTCGAAAAGCCGTTGGTTAAGGCCGCTTTTCTTAGCCGTAATCTCAAGCAGTTCCTTGTCGTAGTAAGCTATACCAAGCGCCGAAGCCAGCTTTTGACCCGTCTCGCGTCCACCGCTGCCTAATTGTCTGCCTATAGTTATTATCATAGTTTTTCGGATTTGAATTTACGTATTTGTTGCACTATCATGACGGTCGATACTATGCAGGCTGCAATGTCGGACACCGGCAAACTTATCCACACGCCTGTAACGCCAAAGAACTGAGGCAGAATCAGCAGGCAGGGTATAAGCACGATGACCTGCCTTATCAGCGAAAGAAATATCGCCTTGCCCGCCAGACCTATACTCTGGAAAAAGTTGGCTATCACTATCTGCGCCCCTATCAGAGGAAAAAACATAACCGTGAGCCTCATGCCATATACAGACAGGGAAATCAGTTCCTCGTCGCTCGTAAAGGCACGTATAACGAGGTCGGGTATCAGTTCGCCGACCAGAAAAGCCGTTGTAGTTATGACGGTACCGAAGATAATCGTCAGCCGCAACACCTCCTGCACGCGGGCGAACTGCCTTGCTCCGTAGTTGTATCCGGCGATAGGCTGCATACCCTGATTCAGTCCCATCACTATCATCACAAACATGAACGACAGGCGATTGATAATTCCGTATGCGCCTATGGCGAGGTCGCCGCTATAACGTTTAAGCGCGTTGTTTATCAGTATGATAATGACGCATGAAGCAGCATTCATCAGGAAAGGCGCCATACCTATCGACAGCATGTCGCGTACAATTCGCGCGTTCCACTTGAAGATGCTGCGGCGGAAATGCAGCAGTTCCGACTTGTTGTTGAACAGCTTGAGTTGCCAGCATAGCGCCATTATCTGCGAAAGAACGGTTGCTACGGCCGCCCCCTGTATGCCCCATTTGAAACCGAAGATGAAAATAGGGTCAAGGATAGTGTTGAGTATCACCGTAGTAATTGTCAGCATCATGGCTTTCTGCGGATGACCGGACGCCCGCAGGACGTTGTTCAGACCGAAATACAGGTGGGTGATAACATTGCCGAGCAGGATGATATACATGTATTCGCGGGCATAGGAGATAGTATTTTCGCTTGCTCCGAAGAAGTAGAGGATAGGGTCGAGAAAGATGATGGCGACGACCGTAAAGGCTATGCTTATCAGCACGTTAAGCATCACCACGTTACCCAGCACGTTCTGCGCCGAGAGGTAGTCTTTCTGCCCAAGCCTTACCGAGACGAGCGTGCTTGCCCCGATGCCTACCATAGCGCCCAGAGCCGCCGAGAGATTCATAAAGGGGAAAGTGACAGCTAAGCCGGTGATAGCAAGCGCTCCCACGCCGTGGCCGATAAAGATGCTGTCCACCATGTTGTAGAGCGAGGAAGCAATCATGGCTATAATAGCCGGAAAAGCGTACTGCCGCAGAAGACGGCTGATCTGTACCGTCCCCAGTTCGGTTGGTATATTCTGTTGCGCCATTACTTTTTCAATTCATCCAACTGTTTTTGAGCGGCTTCTTTCAGTTTAGCTTCCTGATCCGTAGCGTTGCGTACCGTCAGCTCATAGTAGCGCCGCGCGTTGTCCCTATCGCCCTTCTTGGCATATATCCACGCAAGATTGTATTGCAGAATGGAGTTGTTGGGCTTGACCTTGTCGGCTTGCAGCAGGGTTTCGATGGACTTGTCGTACTGCTTGCGCTCATAGTAAACGGTTGAGAGATTCAGCAGACATTCGTGATTGTTGGGAAAGTTCTTGTGCATCACTTCCGAGATGCGGACGATATTCTTAAACAATGCGGTGTCGTTCGCGGCGAACAGCGTCCCCTGAAAGTCATGAACAGCGCCGCTGAACACCTCATCGGGATATTCTATCAGGCGGAAAGCTTCGCCTTTCCATTGGCAGTTGATTTTTTTCGAGAACTCAATCAGGTCGATAACCTTTTTGGTAAACGGCTCAAACTCTTTGATGCGCGAGTGCATCACAATCTCCACTACGCGCATGTCAAAGCGCGTCGGGAAGCGTCGAATACCTTCACCGATATACTCCAGAGCCTTGCGGGCATATTGCATGTCGGGCTTGACAGAATCCTTTTCAAGGCTCTTGACCGTAAAGAAGTTAAAGTAAGCCACATAAAGCTCCGGGTCATTAGAGTCGGCCTGATTCCATTCTTTAAGAATCTGTTCGGATTTGGCCATGTCATTGGACCTGAACGCCTTTACGAACTTCTCGATATGCGATAGTTCCCTGTTCGACTGTTGCTGCGCAGCCTGTCGCTGTTGAGTACTCTGCTGTTGCATATACTCCGGCTTCAGTTGCGCTGCTACCTGCATACACGCTATTATTGCGATAGTAAATAAACACAATTTCTTCATAGTCATTTTACGTTTTAAAGCCGCAAAGGTACGAAAAAAACTGTGAATCGGAGGAAAAAAAGAGGACAGAAGCAAGCGCTCCCGTCCCTCTTTTCCGATTATTAAAACGTATCCGGGATATGTTAAGCCGGATGAATAGCTTCGGTGGGACATACGTCCGCACACGTGCCGCAATCGGTGCACATTTCGGGGGCTATCTTGTAGATATCGCCCTCCGAGATAGCGCCTGCCGGACACTCATCAATACATGTACCGCAAGCGATACAATCTTCACTAATTAAATAAGCCATAATTACATCAATCTTTAGTTAAACATCGCCGCAAAGGTATATATAATTCTTAACATAGAAGCTACGAACGGCATTATTTTTTTCACAAAGCAATAATCGAGCCTCTCATACGTTGTAATCTAAAAACAGTTTTAGCTTGAAAAAAACAGCTTACATACTCGCATTTGCATTAGTTGCCCTCGTGCTGTCAGCGCAGAAAAGGGCAGTTCAGAATCAGCCTTACGCGGATTTCAAGCTCTATCATTTCGGTTTTCACGTAGGACTTCATACTCAGGACTTGATTCTGACAAATAACGGTCTGCCTGCCGAAGACGGAGCTACATGGTTTGCGGAGATACCCGCGTATTCTCCCGGCTTCAGCGTGGGCGTGATTGGCGACTTGTTTCTTAATCCGTACATGAATCTGAGATGTACGCCCTCAATACATTTCGGAGACAGGACGGTGTTATTCATGAATATGAGCACGCATGAAGAAAAGAGAGTCAGCATACGTTCCAACTATGTGGATATTCCTTTAAGCGTGAAGATACAGTCGATGAGGCTCAATAACTACCGTCCGTATATCGCGGGTGGCGTGTATGGAGCATTGGACTTGGGTCGCAGAACAGGCCCGCCTCTGTTATTGAAGACATTGGATTACGGGCTTGAATTTGGAGTAGGATGTACCGTTTACATGCCTTTTTTCAGGTTATCGCCGGAGATTAAATTCAAGTTCGGACTGACCGACCTCTTGGAGAAAAAGCGTGACGACCTTACTAATGAAGCGGATAAGATATACACTAAAGC
>JAITPL010000189.1 GCA_031289445.1 Tannerella sp. | reverse complement strand
TGCCACCCATGCCGCCGCCCATCGGGGGACCTGCGGGTGCGGGATGCTCTTCTTTCTTCTCGGCTATCACACACTCGGTGGTGAGGAACATGCCGGCGATTGAAGCTGCATTCTCAAGAGCTATACGGGCTACCTTGGCCGGGTCGATAACGCCGGTCTGACAGAGGTTTTCGTAAGTGTCGGTATGCGCGTTATAACCGAAATCGCCCGTGCCTTCCTTGACCTTCTGAACGACTACGGCGCCTTCTTTACCGGAGTTGTTGACTATCTGGCGCAACGGTTCTTCGATAGCGCGTTTGATAATCTCGATACCGTAAGTCTCGTCTTCGTTATCGCCTTTGAGTTGGTCCAAAGCGGGGATTGCGCGGATGTAAGCGACGCCGCCGCCGGGTACCGTACCTTCTTCGATGGCCGCGCGGGTAGCGTTCAGCGCATCGTCAACACGGTCTTTCTTCTCTTTCATCTCGATTTCCGAAGGAGCGCCCACATAAAGTACTGCCACGCCACCTGCCAACTTGGCCAGGCGTTCCTGCAGTTTCTCCTTGTCGTAGTCAGATGTTGTAGTCTCAATCTGAGCCTTTATCTGACTGATGCGGGATTCGATTTCCTTCTTGTCGCCGGCGCCCTTGACGATCGTCGTATTGTCCTTGTTGACAGTCACCTTGTCGGCGCTTCCGAGCAATTCGAGCTTGGCGTCTTCGAGTTTCATGCCTTTCTCTTCGGTGATAACGGCGCCGCCTGTCAGGATAGCAATATCCTCAAGCATAGCCTTGCGACGGTCGCCAAAGCCCGGAGCCTTGACGGCGCATACTTTCAGACCTGCACGCAGACGGTTTACAACAAGTGTTGCTAACGCCTCGCTGTCCAGATCCTCGGCTATGATAAGCAGCGAGCGACCGGTCTGTACTACCTGCTCCAGAATGGGCAACAGTTCTTTCAGAGCCGATACTTTCTTGTCGTAGATAAGAATGTAGGGATTCTCGAACTGTGTTTCCATCTTCTCGGTGTCGGTTACGAAGTAAGCCGAGATATAACCGCGGTCGAACTGCATTCCTTCAACTACTTCAACGGTAGTCTCGGTGCCTTTAGCCTCCTCAACGGTGATAACGCCTTCTTTCTTAACCTTTTGCATAGCTTCGGCAATCAGTTTGCCTATGCTCTCGTCGCCGTTAGCCGAAATCTTGGCTACATTCTCGATTTTCTCGAGGTCGTCGCCTAACTGTTCCGACTGCTGGGCGATGCTCTCTACTACCTTCGCAACTGCCTTGTCTATACCGCGCTTCAGATCCATAGGATTAGCGCCGGCGGTTACGTTCTTCAGACCTACGCCGATAATCGACTGTGCCAGAACGGTCGCCGTAGTTGTGCCGTCGCCTGCCTTGTCGTTGGTCTTGGAGGCTACTTCCCTGACAAGCTGTGCGCCCATGTTCTCGTAGGGGCATGACAGCTCTATCTCTTTAGCCACCGTGACTCCGTCCTTTGTTACCTGCGGAGCGCCGAACTTCTTCTCGATGATAACGTTGCGACCCTTTGGTCCCAAGGTTACTTTCACTGCATCGGCCAATTCATCCACGCCTTTCTTCAGAAGGTCGCGGGCTTCAATATTGAATTTGATTTCTTTCGCCATAATGTTTTATGCATTTTAGTTTATAATTAGTTAAATAATCGCAAGAACGTCGGATTGACGCATGATAAGATACTTGGTATCGTCAAACTCGATTTCGGTACCGGCATACTTGCCGTACAAGACCTTGTCGCCTTCTTTCAACACCATTTCCTCGTCCTTCGTTCCTTTGCCGGCGGCGATAACCTCGCCCTTCAACGGCTTCTCTTTGGCAGAGTCGGGAATGATAATGCCACTCGCCGTTTTTTCCTCTGCATCTGCGGGTTTAATTAAAACCCTGTCTGCTAATGGTTTAATGTTCATGATTCTGAAAAATTTTAATTGTTAATATATAATACGTTTTTTAGTTAGCACCCATAATTATACGAATATCGTGCCAAAGCTGTATGACACCCCAAAACTGACATTTTAGCAGCTGACCGCCCGCCAAAATTTATGCCCGCCTGACATAATGACGGAATGAGTGCCGGATTTCTTACCGGCAAATTGCGTTTTATCTCACCCCAACCAAAATCTCGTAGAGGTTTCACGTTATTATACCGGTAGAAGATGTATTTGCCTGTTTGATTATGTTTGTGAATCCCCATACGGGGATTAAAGGGTGGCGATAATTGTCGCTTCTATTGATATGAATCCCCCATGGGGAAAGGGTGTTGACAATTCCGTGTTCTATTGATATGTATCCCCGATGGAAAAAAAATAATTCACAATTCATTGCAGGCTGAGGTCCCAGTCTTTCCACACCACTTCATAGCCTTGCGAGCGGACGGCGGCAAGAACGGCGGCGGGACTGCGGTCGTCGTTGACGGCAAACTGCTCCAGCTCCTGCTTGAAGACCGCATAGCCTCCGGGGTCGGTTTTCGAGCCTGCACTTAGGGAAGTGATACCGAGGGTAGTCATATTGTCGCGAAAAGCGGCGGCCTCGCGTGTCGAGAGCGTCATCTCCACGTCGTGGTCGAAGATGCGGAATGCAAATATCAACTGCGCCAGCTCGCGGTCGCTCATCACCACGTTGGGTTGAAACACCTCGCCCTCGTGAGGACGCATTCGCGGGAAGGAGATGGAATATTTCGTTTGCCAGTAAGTACGCTTCAGATATGCGAGATGCGCGGCCATCACTGCCACGTCGGTACGCCAGTCTTCGAGGCCGATAAGCACTCCGAGACCTGTTTTGTGCACGCCGGCCTGCCCCATGCGGTCGAAAGCATCCAATCGCCAGTCGAACTTCGACTTCATCCCTTTCGGGTGATACCGTTTGTAGTTTGCGCGGTTGTAAGTCTCCTGATAGCAATAAACGGCATTCAGTCCGCTCTCGGTGAGCCTGCGGTATTCATCCGTTTTGAGCGGCTGCACTTCAATCGAGATCGACTGGAAGAACGGCCGTACAAGCCGGATTGCGTTCTCAAGGTAATCAACTCCGGCATCGCGGGGATTCTCGCCGGTAACGAGCAGGATGTGCCGAAAGTCGCCAATCTGCTTGATACCTTCGATTTCGCGCCTTATCTGTTCGTCGGTGAGGATAATGCGCCGGATGTCGTTGTTACGGTTGAAACCGCAATAGACACAGTGATTCACACACGAGTTGGTGAGATAAAGCGGCACATAAAACTGTATGGTCTTGCCGAAACGCTGTTGAGTATATCGCCGGCTCAGCGCGGCCATCGGCTCGATGTACCGCGAGGCAGCCGGCGAGACAAGCGCCATAAAATCATCCACCGTCAGAAAACCGCTCTTGTGCAGGGCGCATTCGACATCCTGCGCAGTCTTGGCATAAACACGGGACTTGATACTGTCCCAATCATAATCTTTAAAATCCATTTCTTTTTACTGTGTTACAAAGGAGATTGTTTGAAACCTTACCGTTTCTTTTTACTGTGTTACAAAGGAGATAATATTACCCTGAGATACATTCCTTGCTCAGTTTCATGGCGCAGAAATGCGGGCCGCACATTGTACAGTGGTCGCTTTGGTCGCCTGTATGACCGGCCTTGTAATATTCTAGCGCCTTTTCGGGGTCGAGCGAAAGATTGAACTGGTCGCGCCACCGGAAGTCAAACCGCGCACGGCTCAAGGCATCATCCCTCACTTGAGCGCCCGGATGACCCTTTGCCAGGTCGGCCGCGTGAGCCGCAATCTTGTAGGCAATAACTCCAGCCCTCACATCCTCCCTGTCAGGCAGCCCCAGATGTTCCTTTGGCGTCACGTAGCAAATCATCGCCGTACCGTACCACGCGATTTGCGCCGCTCCGATGGCAGAGGTTATATGGTCGTAGCCCGGCGCTATATCCGTCGTCAGCGGGCCGAGAGTGTAGAAAGGCGCGTTGTGGCAATGGCGTATTTCCTCCTCCATGTTGGCCTTAATCATGTTCATAGGCACATGCCCCGGCCCTTCAATCAAGACCTGTACATTATGCTTCCAGGCCTTCGCGGTCAGTTCGCCGAGCACCGACAGTTCCGCAAACTGCGCCGCGTCATTGGCGTCTTTGATGCAACCCGGTCTCAATCCGTCGCCAAGCGAAACGGCTACATCATACCGCGCAAGTATTTCGCAAATATCGTCAAAGTGAGTGTAGAAGAAATTTTCCTCCCCGTGCCGCTGCATCCAGTTGGCAATAATCGAGCCGCCACGCGAAACAATACCTGTCGTGCGACCCTTCACCAGCGGCAGACTCGAACGCAGCAAACCCGCATGAATGGTAAAGTAATCTACACCCTGTTCGCACTGCTCAATTAGCGTATCCCGATAAACCTCCCAGTTCAGTTCGGCAATGACGCCGTTTACCTTTTCCAGAGTCTGGTACAGCGGCACCGTGCCGACCGGCACCGGCATATTCCGGATAATCCACTCGCGCGTTTCGTGAATATTTGCTCCGGTAGAGAGATCCATCAGCGTGTCGCCCCCCCACTTGCAACTCCATACTGCCTTCTCGACCTCGTCGCTTATATCCGACGACAGGGCGGAGTTGCCGATATTGGTATTGATTTTCACCAGAAAGCGCGAGCCGATAATCATAGGTTCGGCTTCGGGGTGATTGATATTTGCAGGGATAACCGCACGTCCGGCCGCCATTTCCCCGCGAACGAACTCCGGCGTGATATGGCTGTCGATTCCCAGCTCTTCGTTTTGCAGGTTTTCGCGTATCGCGACATATTCCATTTCCGGGGTGATAATGCCTTGCCGCGCATAGTACATCTGCGAAATACTTTTGCCCTCCTTCGCCCTTCGGGGTAAATGCAAGCACGGGAAACGCAGTCCGTCAAGATTCCTGTCGCCCAAACGCCTGTTGCAGTATTCCGATGAGAATGTTTTCAACTCTTCCGTGTCGTTTCGCCGCTCTACCCACGCTTCGCGCAGTCGGGGCAGCCCCCTGGAGATGTCTATCGCCGCGTCGGGGTCGGAAAAGGCGCCGCTCGTGTCGTAAACAACCACCGGGGGATTCGGCTCTGCCCATTTCCTTTCACCCTCAACCCTTACAGTGTCGAGCAGGGATATTTGGCGCATTCCAACCTGAATATCGTGGATTTTCCCCCCGATATAAATCTTCCTCGACGAGGGATACATCCCTTCCGTGCCGTTCGAGAAGTTCACGCCGCCAAAACCTTTTCCGGAAGGGCGTCGTTGAGTAATTGAATTATTTTCCATACATACATTATTATATTACATTAAAAACGAAGTCAAAGGACTGCTGGCTTCGGCAACGTAGAGTTGGCCGGCCAGTCGCGCCTCGTAAGCCATCCGTCCGGCACAGACGGCCAGCCGGAATGCCTCGGACATGGCCACAGGGTCGCCGGCGATGGCTATGGCGGTGTTGACGAGCACGGCGTCGGCGCCCATCTCCATCGCTTCGGCGGCATGTGAAGGCGCACCTATTCCGGCATCCACGACTACCGGTATGTTGCTCTGCTCGATGATGATGGCAAGCAAATCGCGGGTGAGCAGTCCGCGGTTGGTTCCGATGGGAGCGCCAAGCGGCATGACGGTCGCCGCGCCTGCACTTTCGAGCAACTTGCACAGCACCGGGTCGGCCTGAATGTAAGGCAGCACCACAAAGCCGTCACGAGCCAGCTCTTCGGTAGCCCGCAGGGTTTCGACAGGGTCGGGAAGCAGGTATTTGGGGTCGGGATGAATCTCCAGCTTGAGCCAGTCGGTCTCGAAGGCTTCGCGGGCAAGCCGGGCAGCAAAAACCGCCTCCCGTGCATTGCGTACCCCCGAAGTATTGGGCAACAGACGCACCGCGGGTTTGGTAACGTGGCGAAGCATGTCGTCGTCATCCCGGTTGTTGACGTCAAGACGTTTCATGGCTACAGTAACCATCTCCGTGCCCGATGCGTCGATGGCCCGGCTCATTATTTCGTTGGAACTGAATTTGCCTGTTCCCAGAAAGAGGCGCGAATCGAACTCTACGCCTGCAATAACTAATTTCTTCATATTGTTGTGTTTGTTAAATCGTTAATCCGTCTTGTAGCTTCGACCGGGTCGGCGGCGCGAAGTATGGCCGACGATAAAGCTATGCCTGCAACGCCGGTACGCATTATTGCCGGAATATCGTCCGGGGTAATGCCTCCTATCGCAAGGATGGGTATATCTATGTTGTTGTTCCGGCAGAGGCGGATGATTTCGTTGTATCCCTCAAGTCCGAGCACAGGGCTGAGATTCTTTTTAGTCTCCGTAAACCGGAATGGACCGAGACCGATGTAATCAACGCCTTGCCGCTGCATCTCCAGAACTCTTTCAAATGTGTCGGCAGTTCCGCCGATGATGAAACCTTCGCCAAGTATGCGGCGAGCTTCCGAAGGAGGCATGTCGTTTTTGCCGAGATGCACGCCCGCGGCCTTGACATTAAAACATATATCCACATGGTCGTCGATATACAGACTTGCGTTGCAGGCGTCGCAGCGGCGTTTCAGTTGGCGGGCAAGGGCTTCAACCTCTGCCGGAGACGCCTGCTTCATCCGAAGCTGTATCTGCCGGCATCCGCCCTGTAAAGCGAGTTCGGCAGATTGCAGGTAACCGTACCGCTCGGTTTGGTGTGTGATAAAAAGCAGTCCTTTCATTCTTCCATACATTTATCTTGCAGTAATCTCCGTACATTTATCTTGCAGTAACCTGAAGCGCTCCAACAGCTTTTCCCTGTCGCGGTCTTTAATATAACCTTCCCAGAGTGCGCCCAAGACAGCAACGCCTCCAAAACCATACCGGCGAATCTCCGAAATGTTACCGGCATATATTCCACCCAAGGCTATGACGCGCTTGTTGATAAATCCCTGCATCCGGTAACTTAGAAGCTCTTCCGAAGTAAAACCCTGCCGGTATCCGACTTTTGAAATGCTGTCGAATACAGGACTGAGGAATACATAACTCAAAGCTACAGACCTTGAATCAGCTGTTCCAATTGCATCCGAATCAACGATTGCATCAGAATCAGCTGCTCCGATTGCATCCGAAGCGACTGTTCCGATTACATCCGAATTATCTGCCCCGATTACATCCGTGACCTCTTTGATTGTATGGCAGGAACGGCTTATTGTCCTACTGTCATCAAATCCGAATTGCGTGGGCGCTACCGGGTTGCGACTGTTCAGATGAATGCCTTTAAGGTTGTATCTGTTCGTCAACTCGTAGTGGTCGTGAAGGACAATGCACGGATGAAACTTTTCATCAATATCATTTAACAGCGCCTCTATCCCTTCCGCCATAACCTTCGGCTTGCGAATATGCAAAGTCTCCATTCCGTTTTCAAAGAGGAGGTTGATAGCATCGCCTTCGCCGGCCAACAGTTTATCGGCAGTAATTATTATTAGTCTCATTAAAGCTGAATTTTTGTTATCCCCCGGAGAAAGCGCGAATCATCATCAGAGAGATACCGT
>JAITPL010000103.1 GCA_031289445.1 Tannerella sp. | reverse complement strand
TAATCGAGGTTTTTACGCCGGATAACCTCGCGGGCGGCTTCGCGGTTGTTTGTGCGAAGGATGACGATAGCCTTGTCGTGCAGCGAAAAGCAATACATATATTCAATGCTTATTCCGCTTTGAGTGAAAAAGGCCAGAGTGCGGGCGAAACTGTCCGCCGTCGATTCGGTCTGGATGGCGAGCACGTCCGTAAAATTAACGCTTACATTGTTGTCCTTCAACAGTTTATAAGCCTTTTCGGATTCGCTGACAATCATCCTCAATATTCCGTATTCGGAGGTATCGGCGATTGTAGCGGCTATAATCCTGATGTTTTCGCGAGCGAGCAAACCAAGTATCTCGCACAGCTTGCCGTACTTGTTCTCGATAAAAATAGAGATTTGATTTACAGTCATAATAACATAGTGAATAATGATTAATTGTTAATGATTAATGATTAATGATTAGTGAATAACTAATAGTGAATAGCTAATAACGAGTGTTCAGATTTTGCGGAGGTCTTTGACGCGGACAGCCTTGCCTTCGGAGACAGGCAACGAGCCTTTCGAAAGCAGTTTGAGACGCGGGGTTATCAACAGTTCATCCTTTAGCATGCGTACTATCTTGCGACTCATACGTTCCAGCGTTCCGTAATCGTCGGTAAAGAGTTCGCTCAGCTCCGTTTCGATAAGCATCTCGTCATTATTACCGACCGTTTCGATGGTAATAAGATAGTTGCCTCCAAGTTCCTTGAACGACATCAGTATCTTCTCGATTTGAATAGGGAAGATATTCACGCCTTTAAGTATTATCATATCGTCGCTGCGGCCTCTGAAGCGGTCTATGCGGCGATGAGTACGACCGCAGGGGCAGTCGCCGGGCAGAAAGCGCGTGAGGTCGTGAGTGCGGTAGCGGATAAGCGGCATAGCCTCGCGTTGCAGGGTGGTGAGCACAAGTTCGCCGGTCTCGCCGTCGGGCATCGGTTGAAGCGTCTGCGGATCAATGATTTCGGCTATCACATAGTCTTCCCATATATGCATACCGTTCTGTTCGGGACACTCGAATGCTACCCCCGGTCCGTTCATCTCGGACATTCCGAAGCAGTTGTAAGCCTTGACGCCAAGCAGTTTCTCGATACGTTGGCGCTGTTCCTCCGAGTGAGGCTCGGCGCCCATGCAGAACACTTTTAGCTGCGTATCCTTGCGCGGGTCGATATTTATCTCCTGAAACACCTCCGCCAGCCGCGTAGCATAACTTGGAATGATATGCAGGGCGGTAGTCCCGAAATCCATAATGAATTTTATCTGCCGCTTCGAGTTACCCGCCGCAGCCGGCACGGTAAGCGCTCCGAGACGCTCGGCGCCATACTGAAAACCAAGTCCGCCGGTGAACATGCCGTAGCCCGAAGTGTTCTGAAAAACGTCGGTATCGCGCAGTCCGACCATATACATGCAGCGGGCTACCTGCTCGGCCCAGAGGTCGAGGTCACGCTGCGAGTGCAGTACAACGGTAGGATTGCCTGTAGTGCCGCTTGAGGAATGTACACGCACGCATTTTTGCAGCGGTACAGCCGCGAAGCCGAAGGGATAGTGAAAACGGAGGTCTTCCTTAGTAGTCAGCGGCAGTCGGCCTATATCATCGACCGTACGGATACTGTCGGGACTGATGTTCAGTTCCTTAAAAACCTTGCCGTAGTAAGGCGAGTTGGCCGCTTGCGCAATACTGCTGCGCAATTTTTCGGCTTGCAGATTGCGCAGTTCGCCGCGGCTCATTGTTTCGATTTCTTCCTGCCAATAGGATGATGTCATAATATTACAGAGATAAAAAGCGGAAAGCGAGGGATTCGAACCCCCGGTACAGTTACCCGTACACCGCATTTCGAGTGCGGCCCGATCGACCACTCCGGCAGCTTTCCTTCGTGTGCCTGTTCCGTCGGATTATTACGAATAGGCGCTGCAAAGGTACTAACTTTTTTTTACATGACAAATTTTTGTGGAAAAATTTTTATGCTTACCTTTGCATCTCATTATAAACGAAAATATATGTACGGTAACTACCAAAAATTCCTCGAAAACGAACTTACTGCTATCCAGGAGGCCGGTTTGTACAAGAAAGAGAGGATAATAAAAACGCCGCAAAAGGCGAATATTAAGGTGAACGACGGTGAAGAAGCCCTGAATTTTTGCGCCAATAATTATTTAGGTCTTTCGGACGACAGGCGCCTGATAGAAGCGGCCAAAAAGGCGATGGATACACGCGGTTTCGGTATGTCGTCGGTGCGTTTCATCTGCGGCACTCAAGACCGGCACAAGGAACTCGAAGCCTTGATCGCGGATTATTTCAAGACCGAAGATACTATCCTCTACGGCTCGTGCTTTGATGCTAACGGCGGTCTGTTCGAGCCTCTGCTCGGCGAAGAGGACGCTATCATCTCGGATGCGCTCAACCATGCTTCAATCATTGACGGAGTGCGGCTTTGCAAGGCCCGGCGCTACCGCTATGCCAATGCCTCCATGGACGAACTCGAGCAATGCCTCAAGGACGCACAGTTGCAACGCTATCGACTGATAGCCACCGACGGCGTGTTCTCGATGGACGGCAATGTGGCGCCCTTGGACAGGATTTGCGACTTGGCCGATAAATACAACGCTCTCGTTATGGTTGACGAATCGCACTCGGCAGGGGTTGTAGGCCCGACAGGACACGGTGTCGCCGAACTCTACAAACTCTATGGCCGCATTGATATCTTTACCGGCACGCTCGGCAAGTCGTTTGGCGGCGCTATGGGCGGCTTCACCACAGGGCGCAGGGAAATTATCGACCTGCTGCGTCAGCGTTCGCGTCCGTATCTGTTTTCCAACTCGCTCGCGCCCTCAATCGTCGGAGCAAGTATCGAAATGTTCAACATGCTGAAAGAAAGCGACGAGTTGCATACCCGACTTGCTACCAACGTGCAGTATTTTCGCGATATCATGCTTGCTGCCGGCTTCGACATCAAACCGACGCAATCGGCTATCTGCGCCGTCATGCTCTACGACGCCCGACTATCGCAGGACTTTGCCCTCCGCATGCAGGAAGAAGGCATCTTCGTTACCGGCTTCTACTACCCGGTAGTACCCAAAGAGCAGGCTCGCATCCGCGTACAACTTTCTGCCGGACATCAACGGGAGCATCTCGACAAGGCCATCGGCGCTTTTATCAAAGTCGGTAAAGAACTGAATGTCATTAAATAAGCCTTGCTTGAATGGTACTAAACAGTAACTTTCACAGTCATTGCATCTTTTGCGACGGACGAAGTCATCCTGAAAAATTTATCCGGTTTGCGCTTGCAAATAATTTTCGCGCGTATGGTTTTTCATCGCACTCGCCGCTTCCTTTCGAGACTTTCTGGAACATGACGAAAAGCGACATGCCGGAATATATCGCTGAAATACAACGACTTAAAGTGAAATATGCCGACCAAATCGAGATATATCTCGGTCTGGAGATAGATTATCTCTCCGAAAATTACAACGCCGCCCTACCCTATTTCCGCGACTTGCCGCTCGACTACCGCATCAGTTCTATTCATTTCATGCCTTGGCAGATGCCGCTGCTCGAAGATAACATGGTCTGTATCGACGGCTCTTATGAGGGATTCGAGGATGGAGTAAACGAGCATTACAAGGGCAGTATCCGTGCGTTGACGGAAGATTTTTTTCGCTGCTCGATGAAGATGGTCGAGTGCGGAGGCTTCGATATCGTTGGCCACATCGACAAGGTTTATATGAATGGCAGCAAGCATCCGGATTTCAATATCAACGCCGACTGGTTTTGCAAGCCTTTCCTCGAACTGCTTGACTTGATAGCCGAAAAAGGCCTGACAGTCGAGATAAATACTAAAAACTTTACGCGCAAAAAGGAAACATATCCTCATATATCCTCATATAAAGAACTGAAAATGAGAAATATACCTGTCACGGTCAATTCCGACTGCCACTATCCCGATTTAGTAAACGACGGACGAAACGAAACTGTCGCGCTGCTCCGCGAAGCAGGTTTCCGCTCGACCCGCGAATTAGTCAAGGGACAATGGCAAGATTTACCCCTCAATCCCCCACCCTTCCCAATCAATTAATAATTATGAATTTTCGACCCATCAGCATACAAGACAAGGATGTGATTACGGCGTTTACTTTTAAGAGTAATTTCAATAATTGCGACTTCGCATTTGCCAATATGTGCAGCTGGAGCTTCCTCTACGACAGTGAGTTTGCCGTTGCCGACAACTTTCTTTTCGTCCGTTTTTATATCGAAGAGAAAGGGCATCGACATCTTGCGTACATGATACCTCTCGGCAACGGCGACCTGCGTCATGCCATCGAAATACTCGAACAGGACGCCGAAGCCATGGGCTTCAAACCGCTTATACTCGGTCTCTCGCTCGAAAAAAAAGAGGAACTAAACGCACTCTTTCCCGGCAAATTCACTTTTATGGCCGACCGCGATTACTTCGATTATCTATATCTGCGTGCAGACCTTGCCACTCTGCACGGTAAGAAATTTCAGCCTAAGCGCAATCATATCAACAAGTTTCGCAAACTGTATCCGTATGAATATCAGCCTATTACGCCTGCGCTTGTGCCGCAATGCCTCGAAGTAGAGCGTATATGGTGGAAAGCAAATATGGATGACAAGGATGTCGAAGGCCTCTCGTACGAACAGCTCTCCATGACTTTTGCGCTCAATCATTTCGAGGAGCTTGGGCTTACCGGCGGCGCTATCATCGTTTACGGCAAGTTAGTAGCCTTCACCTACGGCTCGCCTGTTAACGACACTGTTTTCGGAGTGCATGTCGAGAAAGCCGACGTCTTCTACGAAGGTATCTTCAACGTTATCAACATGGAGTTTGCCTCGCGCGTGCCCGAACAGTACATCTACATTAACCGCGAAGAAGACTTGGGACTGTCAGGTCTGCGTCAATCCAAACTGTCGTATAACCCCGTAATTATTCTTGAA
The DNA here is from genome assembly GCA_031289445.1 of Tannerella sp. Classification (GTDB taxonomy): domain Bacteria; phylum Bacteroidota; class Bacteroidia; order Bacteroidales; family Tannerellaceae; genus Tannerella. The sequence goes on along the minus strand of JAITPL010000103.1, from coordinate 1,159 downwards.
AAACATGCAGCGTTGCGTCGCAGATAATATCACGCATCCCTCCTCAAGGGGTGATAAAAAGGCGCTCGCCTTGCTCTGGAAAGAAATTTTCGGAGACGCCGACGCATTTGTCAATCTCTTTTTCAGCAGCATGTATAAGCCTGCCAATGCTCTGATTATCAGAGACCGGGATACTATTGTCTCGGCCCTGTATATTCTTCCTTACAGGGTAAAAATCGGCGTCCGCACTTTCCCTTCGGCGTATATCTGCGGGGTCTGCACTCGTCCGTCCGAGCGCGGCAAGGGTTACATGAAAGCCTTGATGCAGGCAGCGATGGACGAGATTCGCAGCAAAGGATACGTCCTTGCAACTCTTATCCCTGCAAACGAGCGAGTGCGCGACTTCTACCGACGCATAAGCTTCACCCTCCCCCTGAATTATTCCGTCGAAGTATGCAAAAAACACAAAGTTTTACCTTCTAACTTTAATTTTTCACCTTCTAACTTCTACCTTTCACCTTCTAACTTCTACATTCTACATTCTACCTTTAATTCTTCTACCTTTAATTCTTCTATGGCTTTTGCTTACTTCGATCGCAAGCAGCGTCAACGCTACTGTACTATCCTTCACAAAGCTTCTGATTTTGAGAATATTATACGCGATTTGGCGAACGATGGCGGTGGAGTATGGACGGTGCAAAATGATGAGGACTGTATTCAGGCTATCGCTTTTGCCAAGCCGGTTTCAAAGACTCAATGCGAGATAGCCGAACTGTTTTCAGATGATTGCCATTACGAAGAAATTCTTGTTCAACACATCATAAAAGAATTAAAAGTAAAGACAGCCATAGTGCGTCATCCTTCCAAAAGCGCTGAAAATAAGGAAAATAACTACGGTTTAGCCTGCATTTTGAATGACAATCTCCCGCCCGTCATCGACTTGCATATCTCTCTGATGCTTGATTAAAAAGTACAGGAAACTTTTTTATTCGGCGAAAATACGTACATTTGCATCGTCAAACGGAATTTTGTTGTGTACAACAGACTAAGCACGACGTCGAGATTTTTATTTTTATTACTAACTAAAACTTTTTTTAAGATGAAGAATTTAAATTTAGCGCCTTATGGCACAGTAGTTTTGTTTCTGTATGTTCCTTTAATTTTGTTAGCGCAAACAAGG
>JAITPL010000077.1 GCA_031289445.1 Tannerella sp. | reverse complement strand
AGAGAGTTCATCCCGGCGCTCTGAAATCCGCGTCCGGGTATCCATGCGTCCCAGCGCTCCCAGACGGTCGAAGCGCCGTTGCGGACAAGATAGAGCCATGACGGGAAACGCTCGGATTCGAGCAGTCGGTAGGCGATGTCTGTGCGACCGAAATTGACTAACTCCTGCATCATCATCGGCGTAGTGATAAAACCCGTTGACAGGCGATAGTCGTATTCGATGATACAATCGACAAGATGTCCGAACGCTTTTTCGCGCAAAGCGTCGGGAATAAGGTCGTAGCTGAGCGCCAGCGAGTAGGCGCCCTGCGAATTACCCGCTACTCTCCCCTCCGAATCTATATACTCGGCAATAAATTTAGCCTTTATCCTGTCGGCCAAATCGCCATATTTGGCTGCATCATCCGGCTGTTTGAGCGTTTGTGCAATCTCCGCCAACAATCGTGCAGAGTATGCAAAAAAGGCTGTTGCAAAAACATCGTCGGGAGTACTGCCACGGCGTGTGCTGAAGGTAGTATCCGGCGGGTTGCGGATAGTATTGGCATTGAGCCAGTCGTTGTTGTGATTATGTCGCAGTTTCCATATCAATTCGGGGTTTTCGCTAAGAGTTACGTCTATATGCCGTTTCATTTCCGGATATAGATTTTCGAGCGCTCGACGGTCGCCATAGTTTTCGTACATGCGCCAGGGCACAATCAAGCCTGCTTCGCACCATCCGGGCGCACCTATCCAGCCTTCCCAGAAACCCTTGTAACGCAGTGAGGGAATCATCGAAAAGAACTGTCCGTTAGGGGCTATGTCTTTCGAGTCGTTCACCCATTTTGTGAAGAATCCCGCCATATTCATATTGAAGATGCTGCTTTGACAGAAAATCTGCACATCGCCCGAAGCGCCTGTCCGCTCGTCGCGCGAGGGGTTATCGGTCATCACGCTGTACATATTGTTGCGCTGCGTCCATACGATGTTCTCGTACAGCTTGTTGAGCGCCGGATTGGAGCACTCGAACCGGCCTGTAATATCGGGGTCCGAGCTGATAGCCTGGGCCGTAATCATATCGGCGGTCAGCGCTTGCGTCAGGCCCGAAACCTCAACATACTGGAAACCGTGATAAGTGAATGAAGGGTCGAAAAAGTCATCGCCACCCGAAAGGATGAAGGTATCGGTAGCTTTGGCGTGGCCAAGGCTTTGGGTATAGATACTGCCGTCGTTGTTGAGCCATTCGCCGTGGCGAAGAGTGACGGTTTGACCTGCTTTGCCGCTGATCTCGAACGTACAGTGACCGGCAATATTCTGACCGAAATCGGCTATATACTTATCGCGCCACTGCCAAATCTTCACCGGAGACAGCTCGCGATGCACCCGCAGAGGCTCGTTCTGTTGGGCAATAAGATGGCGGCTATTCTGCTCTTTATCGACATGGACGCTACCCCATTGCGAATCGTCGAAACCTGCATCATTCCAACCTTTTGGATACTTGCGAGCGTCAATCGTTTCGCCGGCAAAATTATCAGCCTTGAGGATATATCCGTCGGGGTTGATTTTCCACGACCCGTCGGTAAGAATATCCGAGTAAGTGTCGCCCTCCATTTCGAGCGCTAACCGGGCTGTCAGTCGGCGGTCTAAGGCGTAGAAACCTCGCTGCGGGAAGCAATAGTTCCACTTGATACCGCCAAGTCTGCCCAATGCCCAGCCGTCGGCCAGAGTAGCGGCAAGCACATTCTCACCCTTGCGTAGCCGTCCGCTCACATCGAAAGTCTGATACTGCACACAGTCTTCATAGTCAGTCCATTCGGGAGAATGCCGATAGTCGCCGATCCTTTCGCCGTTGAGCCATATCTCGTAGTAACCGAGAGCCGAAACGTAGAGCGTGGCATTCTTCACCGTGTTGCTGATATTAAACGACTTGCGAAGCAGAGGCGAAGGCGGGTGCGGAGGATTCATCCAGTAATTGACGTCGAAATCCTTGTTTTTGTAGTTGTTCGCAACATATTCGCGGTATCGCCTTAACGCCGTATCCGGTTGTGCGCCGATCCATTCGGCCTGCCATCCGTTATCGCCAACGACTCCCCTGCCCCAGTATGAGGTTTGGCTCCAGGCAGAAACCTTGCCGTGATTGTCCCATATTCTCACTTTCCAGTAGCAACGAGCGAAACTGTTGAGTTCGCGGCCTTCGTAAGGCGTTTGTATTGAGTTACCCGATTTTACCTTGCCGGTATTCCACAGGTCGGCTTTATCTTCCGTAAGCAGTTCGGGCGACGAGGCGGCAATAATTTGATAGGCTGTCTGCTTCAGGTTGCTGCACGCTGCCTGCGCAGGCATTTCAATCTTCCATGCCAGACGCGGATGTTCGGCGCTAAGGCTCAAGGGATTAACCAAATATTCGCCGGTTAAATCGACGGCATGCAGGTTGTCGTCTTCGCGTGCCTGCTTGCAGCCGACGCTTAAAATCATGCACGAAACAAATAAAAAAAATGCGTGTTTCATATCTTCAAGTAATGGGGTTTATATTTTCAAGTCTGTGTGGGTTTATATATCTTCAAGTAGTGGGTTTATATCTTCAAGTAGCGGGTTTTATATATCTTCGGTTATCACGGAAAATTCACCTATAGCCACGTTGTTCGCGTTGGTTGCGCCGGTAACTGCGAAACGTATCTCCTGACCTTTGACCGCTGCGGGGAAACGTATTTCCTGTCTGACAGGGTTGTTAGCTATGTTTGAAAATTCGCCTTCAGATACTTTTTTATTATCGATAAACAACCGGTACGCAGTGATATAATTATTGGCGTCGCGACGCTGACTTGGCGTATAGCTAAAGCCTGCGAGGTTTACCGCTTCCTTCAATCGCAGTTTCAGTTCCGGACGGTCTTTAGGCAGGCTAAAGGCAGTATAACCGTTGCCGTCGAAGATAGCGTATGCTTTTGCATCCTCCGGCGAGATGATTTTATAAAACGAGGCGGGAATATCGAACTCGCTAACCGCAACGGCGCTCCAGCGGTCTGAAATCTTATCATAAGAAGCGGCGCTTACCCTTGCTTTTTTATTGAGTGTGAAAGGCGTCTCGTAGCGGTTTGACGCTGTTGACGGTTTGCTGCCGTCGGTAGTATAATAGACGGCAGAGTTCAGGTCGCCCGCAGTGATTGTTACAAGGCTTTCGTTATTGCGACCGATAACAGGCTCTTCCAAGAGCGAAGGCGCCAGAAATGCCTCTACATTATTAATACACAGCGGTCCGCGGGCATCTATGAAATGCACTCTCAACTGCTTCGTCTCTACCGTTTGGAAGCGGACAATACGCTTATAGCCTACCGTCGTGGTTGAATCAATAGAGCTGACCTCTTCCCAAACGCCGTTTTGCAATGTCTGGATAGCAAATTTGCGAACACGCTGTCCGAGCGGGATATATTCTTGAACGAGCACGCGATTCAGGGATACAGGTTGCTCGAAAGTGAAAGTAAGGTCGCCGCTTGTTATACCGTCGTCGGTAGCCCAGTAAGTATCCCAGTCGCCGTCGATAACATTCTGTGCAGCAAAATTCCTGCCCCGCGAGGCGCTTGCCTCAATCTTGACTTTACCCGACGCAAGCAGATTGTCCTTGAAGTCATTTCGCAGTATTTCGGCCCATTCCATTATACGCGCGGAATCGACAGGATGAATGTGCCCGCTGAGAGCTACCGGAAAATTGAGTATAAGGTTGGCGTTATGACCTATACTGTTGTAATATATGTCCGCAAGCTGTTTCAACGATTTCACCTGATGGTCTTCGCGGCGGTGGTAAAACCATCCCGGACGCACCGAAACGTCCACCTCTGCCCCAAGCCACAGTTTGGAGTTCTCGTCGCCCCACTGACTGTCTCTATAATCTCCGCGGGCAGGCTCCGACTCGAAAAGGCTCCATTGCGTATCGCCCGCCCATCCGTCTTCGTTGCCTATCCAGCGAATATCCGGTACCGTGCCGCCAAATATCATTGCGTCAGGATGTTTTTCTTTTATTATCTCGCGTGCTTTTTCGTAGTTATAGTAGGTCTTGGCCTCGATTGCACGGCGTTCGTCCGCACCGCCGTACCATCCTGTGCCGCCGTTAGCGCCGTCAAACCAAAACTCGAAGAGCGCTCCGTAGTTGCCGACGAGTTCACGCATCTGGTTATGATAAGTCTCGACGTATTCAGCCTTGCCGTAATAAGCATTGTTGCGATCCCACGGCGAGAGATAGACGCCGAACTTGAGGCCGTATTTCTTGCAGGCCTCCGACAGGTCGCGCACTACATCGCCTTTACCGCCTTTCCATGGCGAGTTCTTGACGCTGTACTCGGTAGTAGCGGTAGGCCACAGGCAGAAGCCGTCGTGATGCTTGGTAGTCATGATAACGCCTTTCATGCCGATAGACTTGAAAATCTTCACCCACTGCTCGCAGTTGAGGTCTTCGGGGGCGAAAGTCGAAGCGGGTGTATTGCCGTAGCCCCATTCAAGGTCGTTGAATGTGTTCAGTCCGAAATGTACGAAGGCGTACATCTCTGTTTTGTGCCATGCAACCTGTTCGGGCGTGGGCACAGGCATTAAAGGCGCGGGCGCTTCCTTCACTTCACACGAAAGAAGCAGGGAGCATACCGTCCATAGCAAAAGAAGTTTTTTATTATTCATAAGATTTCGATTTATGAACTGTTTTTATATCGCGGCCTTGATGTCTTGGGCGATAGCGGCAAATTCTTCGGGCGAGAGTTTGAGCTTGGGATTGCAGAAATACATGTCGGCTTCGCGGTTGATAGGGATAAGGTGGATGTGCGCGTGCGGCACTTCGAGACCCATGACAGCTACACCTACTCGCGAGCAGGGGACAGCGTTCTTGATAGCGTTAGCTACTTTTTTGGCAAAGACCGTCATCCGCCCAAGCAAAGCGTCGTCAATATCAAAAATATAATCCGTTTCCTGCTTTGGGACAACGAGGGTGTGCCCTTTGGATACGGGGTTGATGTCTAAAAATGCGAAGAACTCCGCGTCCTCCGCTATCTTGTAGCTCGGTATCTCGCCGACTGCTATTTTGCTGAAAATTGTTGCCATATTTCTACCTTTATTCAGATCGTTATTTCAAGTATCTCGACGGTCATAGTACCGACAGGCACTTTGATTTCGACCTTGTCTCCAAGTTTCTTACCCATCAGACCCTGCGCTATCGGCGTGCTGACGGCTAACTTGTTCTCTTTGAGGTTAGCTTCCGAATCCGATACTATAGTATAGCTCATCGTCGCTTTCGTCTTGGTGTTTTTGATTTTGACCTTGTTCATTATCTGAACGACATCGGTCTTAATCTGCGATTCGTCAATGATGCGGGCATTTGAAATCATGCCCTTCAACTGCGCAATCTTGGCTTCGAGAAGTCCTTGGGCTTCGCGTGCTGCATCGTACTCGGCGTTCTCCGAGAGGTCGCCCTTATCGCGAGCATCCGCTATTTGAGATGAAATCTCGGGACGCTTCACGGATTCCAAATAATTAATCTCGGCTAATATCTTGTTATAGCCTTCTTCTGTCATGTATGATGGCATAACCTTGTCCTCCTGTTGTTTTTATTAAGTGAATAAAAAAAGAATCCCGACCGTCTCTATACAGCCGGAACTCCCATATTAACAAATACTGCTGCAAAGGTACGGATAATTTTTGAATCTCAAATAATTATTTCTATGCTATAAAACATGTTTTTCATAGAGCCGACTTGATGTCTGCCTCGATTGTATCAGCCGATTCGATGCGTTTGAC
>JAITPL010000211.1 GCA_031289445.1 Tannerella sp. | reverse complement strand
TCAGTAATATCTGATGTTTTTTTGTAACTTTGCACCCTGATTTTGAAGCATGGAATATAAAATTGAGGCAACAGACAAGGCTACCAATGCGCGTGCAGGGACGATTACTACCGACCATGGCAATATCCAAACTCCTGTGTTTATGCCTGTGGGAACACAGGCTACCGTCAAGGCTGTGCACTTGACCGAACTGCGCGACGAGGTCAAAGCGCAAATTATTCTCGGTAATACTTATCACCTGTACCTGCGTCCGGGTCTCGACGTACTCGCAAAGGCCGGCGGACTGCATCAATTCAACGGATGGCAAGGCCCTACACTGACCGATAGCGGAGGTTTTCAGGTCTTCTCGCTTGCCGCAAACCGCAAACTGACTCGCGAAGGCGCTGAGTTTCGCTCGCATATTGACGGCAGCAAACACTTCTTCTCGCCCGAAAAAATCGTCGATATTCAACGTGTCATCGGCGCCGATATTATTATGGCTTTCGATGAATGCTGCCCGGGAGACGCCGATTACGAGTATGCCCGCAAGTCGCTCGAACTCACCGAGATATGGCTCGACCGCTGTCTCGGTCGCTTTGCCGAAACCGAGCCGCATTACGGATACCGGCAGGCGCTTTTCCCTATCGTACAGGGCGGCGTTTATACCGACCTGCGGCGTAGAGCGTCCGAGAAAATAGCCGCAACAGGAGCCGAGGGCTACGCTATCGGCGGTCTGGCGGTCGGCGAGCCAACCGAAACCATGTACGAGATGATTGAGGTTGTCAACGGGATACTGCCTGCCGCGAAACCCCGCTATCTGATGGGAGTAGGCACGCCCTCAAACCTCCTCGAAGCCATTGAGCGGGGCGTCGATATGTTCGACTGCATCATGCCTACGCGCAACGGTCGCAACGGCCAGCTGTTCACCGTCAACGGCACTGTAAACATGCGCAACCGCAAGTGGGCCGACGATTTTTCACCCTTGGACGAACATGCCTATTCATTTGTAGATACCGCTTACACAAAGGCTTATCTGCATCATCTCTTCAAGGCGGAAGAAATTCTGGCGCTCCAGATTGCGTCGATTCACAATCTTTCTTTCTATCTTTGGCTGATGAAAGAGGCCCGCCACAGGATTATCACCGGCGAATTTGCCGCTTGGAAACGAAGTATTATAAACGATTTGACTAAAAGAGTATGAGCAATTTCAAACTGAAACGCATTGATTACTATATAATCCGAAAGTTTCTCGGTACTTTCCTGTTCGCCGTAACAGGAATAATCATCATAGTGGTGGTTTTCGACGTGAATGAGAAGATAGATAAATTCATGGCGCCGGAGGTTACGCTCAACGAAATCATATTCAAATATTACCTCAATTTTATCCCCTACTTTTTGAGCGGGTTTGCCTCGCTTTTCACCTTTATATCCGTCATTTATTTTACTTCCAACCTTGCCGACCGCTCCGAAATAATCGCCATGCTCTCTACAGGCATGAGTTTTGACCGCCTGATGGTTCCCTACGGCATTTCGTCCGGTATTATCGCTCTTACGATGTTCCTCCTGACGGCTTACGTCATCCCCCCTGCCAATGCCGAACGCCTTGATTTTGAATATACCTACACCAAGAAGAACAAGAAAGTGGAAAGCGCCCACAATGTGCAGCTCGAAGTCGAGCCGAACGTTTTTGCCTACTTCGATTCCTATACCAGCTCGTCGCAGATGGGCTACCGTTTTTCGCTGGAACGCTTCAAGGGCAAGACCCTCGTCTCGCGCCTGACCGCCAACTCCATCAAATACGACTCTCTGTATCAATGGACGATTATCGACTATATGACCCACGATTTCAACGGGATGCGCGATAGTATTTCGTCAGGCACCCGCAAAGACACTACGCTTATGATTGTGCCCGAAGATTTTCTTATCTCCGAAAATGATTGCGAAACGATGACTACGCCTCGCCTCAACGAATATATCAAACGTCAAAAACTGAGGGGAATAGGCAATATCCAGACTTTCGAAATAGAATATCACAAACGTTTCGCCAACGCCTTCTCTTTCTTTATCCTCACAGTGATTGGCGTCTCTCTGGCTTCCTACAAAAAGAAAGGAGGCATGGGACTGAACATCGGAATAGGACTCGGATTGAGTTTCTCCTACATCCTTTTCATGACCGTTACGTCCTCGTTTGCAGTCAGCGGACTGCTCAGCCCAATGATTGCCTGTTGGGTGCCAAACATACTATATACAATGATTGCTGTTTATTTATACCGTAAAGCCCCAAGATAATCATGAGAACTTCTGCCCTTCAATATCTGTATCTTCAGAAACCGATAAGTTCGGTTATAATCGTCTGCGCCATAGCGCTATTGCCCTGGACAGGCGATGATTTCTATACCAAAGGCGAGCCGCGCGAAGCCTCGGTTGCTATCTCGATGGTCGAATCGGGCAACTGGATACTGCCTCGCGTCTATGCCAACGAGTTTGCCTACAAGCCGCCGATGATGCACTGGCTGATAGCGGCCTTCTCGCTCCCGCAAGGGCATGTCTCGGAGTTCACCTCCCGCCTGCCGTCCGCTCTGGCGCAAATAATTATGATAAGTTTCGTGCTTGCGTTTTTCGGCAAAAGAGGACGCTTTCAGGAAGCATTCATCGCTACGCTGCTGCTGCTGACCTGCTTCGAGATTCACCGCGCCGGCATCACGGCCCGCGTAGATATGCTGCTGACGATGTTTACCGTTCTTGGGCTGATGCAACTCTACCGGTGGGAAAACAAACTTCAACTCAAGGGTTTGCCTGTGCTTATACCCCTGCTTTTCAGCGGCGCTATCCTCACTAAAGGCCCTGTAGGGATTATCCTGCCGCTCTTTGTTTACTTCGTTCATCTGATGCTTTTGCGCAAATACGGTTTTTGGAAAATCATCAAGGCGCTGCTCTACGTCAGCGTTTCGTCCGCCTTTATTCCCTTGATTTGGTATGTGGCGGCTTACCGGCAGGGGGGCGAAGAGTTTCTAAACCTTGTGATGGCTGAAAACTTCGGTCGCTTCTTCCACCTTAGCGAAAGCGCCATCAACTACGACCTCGGCCATAAAGAAGGCCTTCACTACAATTTCATCACCATGCTGTCCGGTTTTATCCCCTGGACGCTGCTCTTTGTCTTTTCTCTGTTCGGTTTGCGATACAGCCGGCCGGGGAAAAACTTTCTGCGCAATCTTTGGCAACGCTTCCGCAAGACCGATAAAATCAAACGTTTCTGCATAGTAGCCACCGTCTGCATCTTTATATTCTACTCCATCCCCTCGAGCAAGCGCAGCGTCTATCTGATGCCTGCCTATCCTTTTATTTCACTGCTTCTGGCGCAATATATCATCTATATAACCGAAAATCTTGCCAGGGCAACCCGCATCTTCGCTTATGTACTCACTTCGATTGCCGCTTCGGTTGTCGCCATAGCGCTGTTAATAATGTGTTTACCGACAGATATTCCGTCGTTTGCGGCGAAGTTTACAAACAGCCAATCGACGCTCGTTTCGGTGCAGCAAGTTAGCGATTCCCTTTCATCTTTAAATATCGTGTCTATAATCGTTATATTATTGATGATTACAGCAATAGGGACGGTTATATATCAATTACAGAAACGCATCAACATCAAGATTTTGTACTCGACCATTCTTTTGACATTCTGCCTCAACCTGTTTATTGACGGCGTCGTAATGACAGGCGTGCGCACAAATTCATCCGCACGTCCTTTTGCCGAACAGATACGCCGCGATTATCCGGACGCCAAGGATAACATTTTTGTGCTCAACAACCTGCGTGAATACAATAATCTCTACGCAATGAACTATTATTTGGGGAACAGCTTGCGCGATTTAGATAAGTCCAAACCCGCGAGCGGCTACTTTCTGATAACCGAAAGAGATATTGAAAAAGCGCTTCAAAATTATAGCTCGCAATATAGCTTCGAGCGTTTGGCAAACTCCGACCGTCAAGGCGACATCCGCAGCCGGGCAGTATTGTTTAGAATTGAGAAAAACGGCATATAGCGTTGGATTTCGTAGAGGAATGGAAGAATGAATGCGAGTGATTGAATGTTTGTGTGAATGAAAGAATGCGAATGCGTGAATGTGAGTGAATTTGTGAGTGA
>JAITPL010000001.1 GCA_031289445.1 Tannerella sp. | reverse complement strand
CGGCGCGATTTGCGCATGGCTACTCCGGCATAGACCTTCTTCATTACTTTAGCGTCGAAACCCTCAGGCAGTTGCGCGTCAGGCAGTTGCGCGAACATGCCGCGCATCGTGTCGTTATCTATCATCTTTTTCCTCCATTTCTTTAATTAAGATATATAATCGTTTGCGGATACGAAAAATCCGCGTTTTTACATTTGTTTCCGTCAGACCGGTGATAGCGGCTATTTCCGACATCGAACGGTCTTCCTTATAGAACAGCCTTATCATCGCGCGTTCATCGGGAGGCAATCTTTCAAGAGCTACTTCGAGCAACTCAAGTCGCCTGTCGGTAACGGTTTCATCGGCCGCCGCCAACGCCTCCTCCTCTTCATTCTCCTGCAATCCGGCTATCAAGTCTGCGGAAACAAAGTTCGACTTGGCTTTACGTGTCGCCGATATACCCGCGTTGTATGCTATCCGGTAGAGCCAGGTCGAGAAACTGCAATCGCCCCGAAACGACGGTATAGAGCCGAAAGCCTTGAGAAACACGTCTTGCGACAAGTCTTCGGCGTCTTCGCGGTTGCCGGTCATTCCGACCAGCAAAGCAAATACCTGCTTGCCATACTTCTCGACTAACGGAGCGAATCCATCAGCATCGCCCTCCCGAATTATCCCGATATAATAATCGTCCGACATTCTCTGCTTCATACAATATGGACGCAAGCCACCGCGAAAAGTTACACGCCGACGACTGCAAAAGTAAGAATTTTAATCGACAAGTGTAACCTTTTCAGAAAATCGCGTCAAAAGGGCGAATATTAACTTAAAACGTAAAGATTATGGATTTTATTACAGCGCCGCTTATAGTCGGCATGATTAGTTACTTCACCTATATGGTGTTTGAGTTGTTCGGACGTCGCAAAGAGCGTCTTACTCTGATTGAAAAGATCGGACAGAATCTGAATCCCATCGATTCGTCCGTATTGAGCAGCAATTTCAGTTCGCTGTTGCCTGCCTTCCCCCGTAAATCGTTTACGGGAATGAGGATTGGATGCCTTCTGTTTGGGTTGGGAGTTGGACTGTTGACAGGTCTTTTTCTTAACTTGCATGTTCATGATATACATCAGGACTATCACAGATGGGATAACTACTCGGTTGCTTATGCAGCGCCCATGCTTATCTTCGGTGGAATTGGACTGATAATCTCGTATATAATCGAGAGGAAAGAGAAGTAAGGGGTGCTAACTGTTTTGTATGTCCGCAAGGTGCGTGTCCCTCAGGGGGTATGCACCTTTTTTCGGTTTCATCCGCCATAGCTGTTTATGACGCCGAATTCACCATTCATAATTCACAATTCACAATTCACAATTATCCTCCATAGCTGTGCATTCCGCCGAAGAAGATATTAACGCCGAAATAGGTCATAATGACGGTCAGGAAAGCTAATATGGCATAGATATGAAAGAATATCGGCCGGTTGAAGATCGGGAGCGAGCGCGAGTGCATGGCAAAACTGTAAACAAGCATTGTTATTAGCGCCCATACTTCCTTCGGGTCCCAGCCCCAGTAGCGTCCCCATGAGATATTAGCCCATACGGCGCCGGTGAATATGCCTGCCGTCAGTGCAAACAGAGCGGGGTAAAGCAGCATCCGACTGATTTTGTGCAAGCTTGCTATATGGTCATGACTTTTCGTCGAGGCGGCGAAGAAGAGTATCAGGGCGGTGAAGCCGTTGAACATCATAAATCCGAACAGCGCATAAGAAACCATCACAAGCGAGACGTGGATACTGAGCCAGGGCGATTGAAGGACAGGTATCAGTTGTGTAAGCTGCGGATTCATCGCTCCAAGCGAGGCTACCAGAAGCGCCAGCCCCGAAAGCAACAGACCAGCGGCGGGCAAAAAACCGAAACGGCGAGCAGCCACAAGCGTTATAATCAATATGCAGAGCGCAATGAAAATCATGGTCTCATAGCCGTTGGATAGCGGGATATGCGAGGACAGATACCATCGAAGGCCTGTGGCAAGCGTCAATACCAGCGTCGAAAAGGCAGCCGTCAGTATCGAAATCAATCTGAAGATATTCCTTTTCCTGCCTCTGACAATGCAAAAGATAAAGGCGGCAAATGCAAGCAGTCCGACCGTCAGATTCAGTTTGAACAGGATACCGGTTACGTCAAAGCGATTATGGAATATCTCTACTTTCAGTTTTTGAATGTTAATAGAGCCGGCCTCGGCGTGCTGCTGCTGATAAACGGACAGTTTATTGAAGAGACGTATTACTTCGTCGTGTTCGCCGGCCTGTAAACGCTCGGTCACAAGGGTGAAGAACTTGGAGATAAAAAGAGCCTGTTCGGACGAAAGAAAGTTTGAGTTATGGTCGGAAGACGAAAGCCACTTGTCGCCATGCGGGAAAACGGCGGGCGAGTTGCCTCCCTGCAACGACATTATAAGACCGAGTTTCTCGTCTGCTTCGCGCATACCCTTGTGTTGAAGCGGCAATTGGGCATAAGACAGTTTGTAAACGCCCGAAGCGAAGAAATCGCTTAACCGTAGCCTGTCGTCTTTGCCGTCGCCAAGAAAACGTTTTATTTCGGAGTTTTTGATTTTAATCATCGGCTCTTCCCGCCAGTCGTCGGGGTAGAAAAGCCAGCCTGCAAGTACCTGTACGGCATTGAAATTTTTATAGGAAGCGCGACCGGTTAATTTTAGCGTGAACGCACGGGCATAACTGTCGAGCGGCGCGATACGACCGTTGTAGAAGACCGCCGTTTGTCCGAAAGCTTGAGCTTCTGCCGGCGTCAAGGTGCGCTGTGCATCTGCGTTTAGAGGGGTCAGTATCAAGGCCGTAAGGCTTAGCGACCTGAGTAGCGTCCGGAATGCGCCGTTCTTGTCGAGCAACAGCGCAATCATCGAGATTAACAGACCGAGATAGCCTGTGTATGTGACCGGTATGCCGAAAGGGTCGCAGCTGACGGAAAGTATTGTTCCTTTCATGTCGTCATCATAAGAGGCCTGATAAAAGCGATAAGCTCTGTGCTTGAAAATCCTGTTCATCGAGACTGCCGCCCGGATTGTCGTGTGGCCGTCCGTGATGGAGAGGTTGCTGATGTAGTCGGCGGGAGTTGTGGTGCCGGGGTAATAATCTATCTCGAAGCGGTCGAGGCTTATCTCGAATGGCAGTTTTATGGAAGATTCGGCGGGAGAGTTTTGGCGAAGATGCAGCTGTCCGCGCTGGGCGGTCAGGAAGGTCAGCAGAGCGCCAAGTAGAATCAGTCCGAAGGAGCAATGCAGCATGAAAGCGGGTTTGTTTTTCCTGAATGAGCGCCGAAAACAGAGGTAAAGCGCAGTGAGCGCCATCGCCGACCAGAGTGTCAACATCCACCATGAGCCGTAGAAGTGATTCATCACGAAGCCTGTACCGAAGCGTATCTCGGCAAAGGTAGCCAGTCCCAGCGCCAAGGTTATAATCAATAGCAAAATAAATGGTAATAATCTCATCTTCTTATAGTTTGTCAATGTGAAAAAGGCCGTGCGCAGGTATGGCCGGTATTCATGCTGAAAGACGATGGCCGAAAAAGTGTTTTCGCGATTCGTTCACTGCCCGGTTTTATTAATTATCTCCGTGATTTTTTCGGACGGGTAATGCGAGAGAGCTTGTAGTTGCTCCATCGAAAGTCCTGCTTTATGACCGTTACGAATCATTTCTGCCATAATTTCCTCGCGGCCTTTGGCTATGCCTTCCTCGCGGCCTTCTTCCCGGCCTTTGGCTATGCCTTCTTCCAATCCTTCCTCGCGGCCTTTTTCCAATCCTTTGGCTATGCCTTCTTCCAATCCTTCCTCCCGGCCTTCTGCCCGGCCTTGGACTAATCCTTTGTATAAACCGTCCGAATAAAGGTCTTTTTCTATGCGTACCTTGTCCCAATAGACTTCGTATGTAGCCAGTTCGGCGTCCGTATAAGCGCCCCTCGCACATATATTCATGGCTTTCAGGATTTCCTCGTTATCTTTCAAATCTTCCTGAACAGGCTTTGTTAAACCGGTATCTCTCAGAAAACGCAGCCA
>JAITPL010000215.1 GCA_031289445.1 Tannerella sp. | reverse complement strand
ATTTAAGATTTGGAATTATGCGAAAGATTTGGAAGAATTTATTCAGCGCTTTGATAATCGTTATTATCAGCGGAGGCGTAGCAGCAGCAGTAACTGCCTACGTGATGAAAGAGAGTGGGCAAAACAGCGTGTTCACCCAAGGCTCGACCGACGAATTCGGCCAGCCGGCGAGGATGACGGCATACACCGGTGTGGCTGCCGAAAATACCGACTTTACCTTTGCCGCCGAGAAGACCATCCATGCCGTAGTGCATATTCAGGTAAGCGCCTCGGTTATGTCGTCTCGACAGCAGTACTTCGACCCCTTCGATTTCTTTTTCGGGCATGGCGACCGTCAGCCGCAGCAGCAACGCCGTCAGCGCGTAGGCTCAGGTTCGGGGGTTATAATCTCGACCGACGGCTACATTATCACCAACAATCACGTGATTGACGGAGCCGACTCGATAAACGTTACCCTCAACGATAAACGCTCGTTTACAGGCAAACTTATCGGCGCCGACCCGACGACCGACATTGCCCTGATAAAGATTGAGGCCGACGACCTGCGTCCGATTATTTTCGGCGACTCGGAACAGCTCAAGGTCGGCGAGTGGGTGCTGGCGGTAGGCAATCCGTTCAACCTCAACTCGACGGTTACGGCAGGCATTGTCAGCGCCAAAGGCCGTTCAATCATGACCGGCGAGGACACGTCGAACAAGATTGTGTCGTTTATTCAGACCGATGCAGCCGTCAATCCGGGTAACAGCGGGGGCGCTCTGGTCAACACCAAAGGCGAGCTGGTAGGTATCAACACCGCCATTTACTCCGAGACGGGAAACTTTGCCGGCTATTCGTTTGCCGTACCTGTCAGTATTGCAGGCAAGATAGTCAGCGACCTGAAAAAGTACGGTAACGTGCAGCGTGCGATGCTTGGCGTAACCATAGCCGAGCCTGAACTGGTGAAAAAAGAGAAGGATACCAAGATAAAGGTCTTGGAAGGCGCTTATGTCAGCGGTTTTGCCGAGCGCAGTTCGGCTCGGGAGGCAGGCGTAGAAGAGGGCGATGTCATTACGGCAGTCAACGGCAAGAAAATAGTCTCGCCTAACGACTTGCAGGAGCAGATAATCAAGTTCCAGCCCGGCGACAAGGTGAAGATTACGGTTGACCGCTATGGCGACGCCAAGACATTCACTGTCGAGCTGCGTAACATGCAGGGTACTACGGAGGTGATGAAGGGCGGCGACACGGCCAAGCTGCTCGGCGCGGCCTTCAAACCGCTTGGCGACAAGTCCAAGCGCGAGTACGGCATCAGCTACGGCATAGAGGTGGCTGACGTATCCAGCGGCAAGGTGCGCGACTGCGGTATCAAGAAGGGTTTTGTAATCATGATCGTCAATGACGAAAAGGTCAATACCCCCGAAGAATTTTACTCCATAGTAGATAAGATACTGAAGGGTAACACTAATGAAAAGGGACTTCTGATAAAGGGTTTCTATCCGAATACGAACGTTACGCGACACTATGCAATCGACTTGGTTGACTGATTGAAAGATTAAATATATTAATTTTTTGGGACGCAGAAAGGTAAATCTTTTTGCGTCCCAAAACACTGTAAAGGGGATAAAAAATTTTTTAAAATGAGACAGTTAAAGATAACAACATCAATTACTCTTCGTGAGAGTCATTCTTTCGAGATATACCTTCAGGATATATCCCGCGAGGAATTGATAACGGTAGAAGAAGAAGTTAAATTGGCAAAAGCCATACGTGAAGGCGACAATCGCGCAAAAGAAAAACTGACGCGGGCTAACTTGCGTTTTGTCGTCTCGGTAGCCAAGCAGTACCAGAATCAGGGGTTAAGTCTGCCTGACCTTGTCAACGAGGGCAATCTGGGTTTGATAAAGGCGTCGGAGAAGTTCGACGAGACGAGAGGTTTTAAGTTTATCTCTTATGCTGTCTGGTGGATACGTCAGTCCATCCTGCAAGCCTTGGCCGAGCAGTCGCGAATAGTGCGTCTGCCGCTCAATCAGGTTGACTCGCTCAACAAGATTAAAAAAGCGTTCTCGCGCTTCGAGCAGAAAAACGAGCGCAAGCCTTCGTCCGAAGAACTGGCCGCCGAGCTGGATATACCTGTTGACAAGATTGCGGATACCTTGCGGGTTTCGGGCAAGCATGTATCTATGGATGCGCCTCTTGTGGATGGCGAGGATAACAGTCTGCTCGACGTGCTTGTCGATAACGACGCTCCCATCACCGACGGCTCGTTGATGCACGAATCGCTGTCAAAGGAGATTGACCGTGCGCTCTCGACGCTTTCGGAGCGCGATGCGGCTATAATCAAGCTGTCGTTCGGTATAGGTAGCCCCGAAGCAACTCTTGAAGAGATAGGTTACAAATTCGACCTTTCGCGCGAGCGTGTACGTCAGATAAAAGATGATGCCATACGCCGCCTGCGTCAAGGGTCGCGAAGCAAGCTGCTGAAGTCTTACCTCGGATAAGGCGCAACCACATTTTTGCGCTTTGATTTTGTTTCCAGAATAGACTCGAGTAGAGGCAGCATGCGGTTAAGTCCATGCGTTTTGATGATGAAGTTCCAGAGCGGCTCGAACTTCTTCCAGCCGCCTGTATAGAACAGATGCTGAATCTTGCGTTTCAAATCGTCGTGCACAAAACTGCCGCGAAAGATGTTGCTCCAACTGTAAAACTCGCTGTATGCACGGTGATATCCGCGTTCCAGCTCTTCCGCCGTCAGTCCCCGAGTGCGATAGACAACGTGGCGGGTGTCATACAAATCCCAGTTGCGGGTCAGGATGCGACCCTGCTGTTCCATTCCGGCAAAAAGCGCTGTGCCGGGGTAGGGCGTCAGGATATGGTAAGTAGCTGTGGTAATGCCGTTTTGAACGCCCATTCAACCGTGCGGCTGAACACGTCGCGGTCGTCATGGTCAAGTCCGAATACAAAACTGCCGTTAATCATTATGCCCAGCTCATGCAGGCGGCTTACGGCTGCGGCATAGTCGCGCGAGAGATTTTGCACCTTGTTGCTCTGGCGCAGATTTTCGGAAGAGAGAGTTTCAAACCCCACAAAAACGCTGCGCATTCCTGCTTCTGCCGCACGTTCTATCAAATCGCCGTCAAGAATGGACGCAACGGTGGCGGCAGACTGAAACACGCGATTCATCCCGCGCATACCTTCAAACAATGCAGAAGCAAAGCGTTTGTTACCAAGCAGATGGTCGTCGAGAAAATACAGATGGCGACCCGGAAGGCGCTCTATTTCAGCAAGTGCGGCATCGACCTGTTGGGTGTAGAACGATTTGCCGCCACTGTAGAAAGCATCTTTATAGCAAAAGGAGCAATGATGCGGGCAACCGCGCGAAACGACAATAGAATTGGGTACCAGATAACGCTCCCGCTTGATTAAATCGCGACGCACCGGCGGCATACCGTCCAAAGTCCGTACTGCCGAGCGATAAACTTTTTTCGGATTATGAAGTTTGAAATCCTTTAAGAATTGCGGAAAACTGTCTTCGGCCGGTCCGACGAAAATGCTGTCGGCATGAGCCGCGGCTTCATCGGGCAGGGCGCTTGCGTGCAGGCCGCCGAGGATAACATAAGCGCCCGTACTGCGGTATCGGTCGGCAATGCGGTAGGCGCGGTAAGCGTTTGTGATATAGACCTCAATCATCACAAGGTCAGGCTCGTCGTCGAGATTGAGTGTTTCGACGTGCTGGTCGCACAATTCCACTTCGTCGTCGGGCGAGAGGTAAGCCGCCAGAGTAGCAAGTCCCAGGGGAGGGAATAGCGAATACTTTACAGGACGCCCAAAAGGGCTTTTCGCTTCGGTCAATGCCGGTAAAATCATTTTGACTTTCATTGTGTAATTTATTTTAAGTTGTTGTTTTTGAATAAGATACGCCGAATTTTCGTTTTTCCGAAAATGTTCATCATGAACGACGAAACTATGATGCAAAAGTCCATGAAGACGTTGTTTCGGCGTATGTAACGCAAGTCCCAAAACCATGAAATTTTACGGTGCTGTCCGCCGTAGAGTTGCGCCAAACCGCTGATGCCGGGTTTGACCTGCCAACGTGTCGCATGAAAATCATCGTTCCAGTGCAGGCGTTCGATGTCGTATTGCGTCAGGGCGCGGGGGCCGACAATGCTCATATCGCCCTTCAGGACGTTGAAAAACTGCGCCCATTCGTCGATGCCTGTTTTCCGCAAGATTCTGCCTAAAGGCGTAACCTGCTCATCTACCATCGTTTGAAATTTCAGGATGGTAAATTCATGCTTGTTCTTGCCGATGCGTTTCTGATGAAAAAACACCGGATGCCGCTCCCTAAAAAGCAGCAGAACAGCGATTAGTAACCCCGGCGCAGCAAATATCGCAAGCGCAACGAGAGAAAAAAAGATGTCAAATAGTCGTTTCATTTTGTTTTTATTTGTTTATAAAAAGAACTTTGTAATTCAGAGTTTAAATGCAAAAAAATATACTATACAGCGAAAATATGTTTGCATATTACTGAAATGAAGCAGTAGAAAGAAAACGCCTGTACAGGCACAAAATACAGAAGCGAAGAACAGAAAGAAAGTCAAATGCTGACTTCTTTTTACCGTCTTGAAAGGATATAGCAAGTGCGCCACAAAAAGCGCCGGGCACAGCGCCAAAACATAAAACAATAAGGTATATTCATGCGTTGTTTTGTCGTATGGAAGCGCTCGAAACAGTAATAACGAGAATATCCCTTCCAAAAGCAAATAGCAGCTAAAGAACCATAAAAAGAACTTGACGTAATCGTTCTTTTTTTCGATAATACACTTAGGTGCAATGCTATAACAAAATAGCACAAATAATAGGAAAATAGTTAAAAAAATAGAAAAGAAGCCCATAATAATTTTTCGGTTTTAAATTTATACTCGTTTTGATGCTTATACTCGTTCAATATTTATATTCGTTTGATATTTATACTCATCCGATATTTATATTCGTTTGATATTTATATTCGTTTTAATATTGCGTTCATTTTAATCAGCCTATCAGTTTTTCAAGCGCATTCAAATGTGCTTTAAAGGCGCTCCTTCCTTCGTCGGTTATGGTATAACTCGTATTCGGCTTTCGTCCGATAAACTTCTTGTTAGTAACGATATACCCGATCTCTTCGAGCGTGCGCAGGTGACTTGCCAGATTGCCGTCGGTCAGTTCGAGCATGTCCTTCATCGACCTGAAGTCAACCGAATCGTTTACCGACAGTATCGACATGATACCCAGACGGATATGGCTGTTGAACGTCTTGTTTAGGTTATCTATAATGCTCATACAGTGCGTTTTCTGTCATGTTTAAAATAGATAATCAGCCCGAAGACGATGTGAAGCAAGCCAAATCCTATTGTCCACCAGAGGAGTCCGTTGCTTACAGTGTCCAGAATCGACGAATATTTCCAAACCGTTTTCATCGCCGAATCGCCGATGAAAAAGACGCACATCAGACCCGCAATAATTTCGCAAAGTCCGAGGATATGAATCTCGCCGAAAGTGAATTTCGAGACATTCACTAGAGATAAACCGTAGAATATCAGTGTGAAAGCATATACAATCGAAATCTTTCCCTGAAAAAGGAAGAGCAGCGAAAGCGCTCCGCCTGTAACAAGCGGCACTGCCAGATTGTATAAAACCCGCCTTGTCAGACGGTTAATGATGGACTGACGGTTTTCTTTGGCTTTCAGCCAACTGAAAAACGTAATTATTGAAGCGGCGATTGTCAGAACAGTCAGCGCTGCAAGAAATAAAACTACAAGTCGCTGATACGGTGTGTTTTGTTGCGCGATTTGTATGTAGCCCATCATATAGAAATGAGCAAAAGCCGCGCCTGCAACTGCCGTCAATCCGGCAAAAATGAGCGACAATCCGTTGATATAACGGAACTTGGATGACCTTTCCATCATCTCCTTGATAATTTTAATATCGTCTGTACCCTGTGTCATGTGTTATATATTATTAATGTGAAAAAATCGTTTTTAAAGAACTTTGCGCTGCAAAGGTACGGACTATTTTTCCAATCACCAAATTTTTTCGCAATTATTTTTGAAAAAAATCACGACAAAAATGCAATAAGTTTATTATCAACAGTTTAATGAGGTAATTTTTTTTGTGCAAACTAGCACCGTCCTCAACAATTATCATGCGAATCCGCTTGATTTCATCCTAAGATGGCAAGTTCGGATAAGATGGTAAGTCCGGATTAAGAAGGTAAAGTCTGAACTTCCAACATGGTCAACCGTAAGGATTGCCCCGATATTAAGCCTTTATCACTGATAATGTGTGATTTATAGAAATAGCTCTGAATTTCTAACTTCTAACTTGGGATAAGGGCCTTATTGTACAAAGTACAATATCCTAACTTCTAATTTAGATAAGAGCCTTATTGTACAAAATACAATAAGGCTCTTGACTTCGTCAACACGACACCTAATAGCGTTATATTTGTCCCGACTGTAGAGACGTTGCATGCAACGTCTCTACCAATCCACGACGCCCAATGACGTTATATTTATCCCTGCCGGGTAATGCAGTGTGTGGCTAATACCTAAGAGCCTTATTGTACAAAATACAATATCTATAATAAAATAAAATGATTATCCTCATCTTGTCCTAACATCTCGTAGAGATGTATCGCTCGGTAGAGAATGAATTTTACCCTATTCTCTGCATTCCGTCAGGAATGCATCCTGATCTACCGAGCGACGCATTCCTAACGGAATGCGCTATGTAGGCGTATATCGTTTTCTACCGAGCGACGCATTCCTAACGGAATGCAGAGGATGATAGGACGTATTGCGGATAATCATTTTAAATAATATTTTATGGAAGTTCTATTGATATGAATCCCCCGATGCGGAAGCTATGCATTCGACTTAGTTTACTAATCAAAATGTTAAATATGTTTAATTTTCGGGGGAGTTGTCTTGTAATATCAAAAAAAACATTATCTTTGCATCCTGAATAATTACTAATTTGCGCCTCAAAATGCAATTTTGAGAGACGTAAAGTTATAAATATGAGACAGTTAAAGATA
>JAITPL010000185.1 GCA_031289445.1 Tannerella sp. | reverse complement strand
TACCATAATCGTGGTATTGCAAGACTAAACCGATACTGCTACCTTTGCTGCCGCTAATAATAAGGTAGTAGAATGATAAAATTTATTTACAGGCGCACAATTTTATTACATGTATTTTCTTGTGTGTTTTTAATCGTACTTGTTTCTTCTCCGGCTTTTGCCGGGGATGGTTTGGGAATAAAAGGTCGTGTGATAGACGAAAAAACGCAAGAGCCTTTAATCGGAGCAAATATTGCTGTCGTTAATGAAAAAACCGGAGCCGTATCCGGAGAAGACGGAAGTTTTACCGTTTATCCGAAATCGTTTCCTGCAATTCTTTCCGTCAGTTACTTGGGTTATCAAACATTGGAAGTAACTGTCGGTGAAAATTCCGGCACACTGACGGTTTCCCTTCATGAAGATGCAGATATTCTGAATGAAATTGTCGTTATAGGCTACGGTACGCAGCGCAGGAAAGAGTTGACCGGCTCTGTTGCTTCCGTTTCCCGGTCTCATTTGGACTATAATGTTTCCAATTCGGTCGATGCCTTGTTGGGAGGTACTGTGGCAGGGGTAAACGTAACGCAAAGTTCAGGGCAGCCCGGCTCATCGTCAAATATTCGCATACGGGGCGGAAATTCTATCCATGCAGCCAATGAGCCGCTTTATGTGATTGACGGCATCATTATCTATCCGCGCTCTACGCAGACAGGCGCAGGCTCTTCGGGAGCTGCCGTCGAAAGCAGCATCAATCCACTGGCTGCTATCAATCCTTCGGATATCGAGTCGATTTCGATACTGAAAGACGTGTCTGCAACGGCAATTTTCGGCTCGCGGGGCGCTAATGGCGTTATCATTGTTAACACCAAAAAAGGAAATCGGGGCAAAGATGTTATCAGCTACACTTTTACAACAGGATGGAGCGCTGCCGCCAAACGGCTGAAACTGATGGATGCCCAACAGTGGGGCAACTTGCAGATAGAGCATTTCGGAAACAAGGGCAAACTTACGGAAGAGTATCTGGCAAGCCTCGGTAAAGGCTACGACTGGCAAAACGAGGCATTGCAAACCGGTTTCAGTCAGAATCACGAAATATCGGTAAACGGAGGCGACGAGAAAACCCGCTATTTGATTTCGGGAAACTATACCGGTCAGGAGGGAATTGTTATCAATTCGGGCTTTAAGAGGTATAATTTGCGCATCAATATCGACCGCAATGTGTACGAAAACCTGACGGTGGGCACAAACGTCACTTTCGGGAAAAGCAGCCAGAACAGTTTGACTACTTCAAAGGAAGTAAATTACAACTCGTCTCCTTTTCAGGACGGCATCACCAATTCGCTGACGTACGCCCTGTTTATGCCGCCAACTGTGCCTGTCTATAATGAAGACGGCAGTTACAATTTTCGGAATCCTTGGGAGAGTTCTCACTTTTCACTCAACGGACAGCAGGTAAACCCTGTGTATGACTTGCAAAACAGCGTAGCCGAATCTGTCAATAACTCGCTGATGGCAAATGTTTATGCCCGCTACACAATCACCGGAAATCTGGTTGCAAAGGTTACATTATCGACCGATCAGGGAACTGTCACACAGAATTTCTTTGCACCGGCAGCTTCTGCGCTTGGACTGATGGAACAGGGCGTCGGCTCCATCGGCAAAAAGCAGCACGAAATATGGCAAACGGACGCTACACTCGACTATTCCAAACATTTCAACAGCATACATTTTATCAATATTTTGGGCGGATATACCTATCAGAATGTTCAGGAAATCTATCAGACAGACCGGGCAAGCCATTTTTTAAACGAAGATTTGAAACACAACAAACTGGGCTTTGGCGAAGTGCAGTCGTTGCCTATAAATGGCGCTTTGGAGTCGAAACTACATTCTCTCATTTCGAGGCTGAACTATTCCCTGCTCGAACGCTATAACCTGACGGCTACCTTCCGTGCCGACTATTCCAGCCGTTTTGCAAAAAGAAAACGTTGGGGATATTTCCCTTCAATAGGTTTTTCGTGGAATGTGAACAGAGAAGATTTTTTATCGGAACAATCCGCGCTGAGCGACCTTAAACTGCGCCTTACGGCAGGAACAGTCGGCAATACGGAAATAGGCGACTATCTGTTTTTGCAGTTCTACAACCCGCAAATCTACAATGGAAAACCGGTTTTCGTAATGGAAAATTTGGGAAACAGCAACTTGACTTGGGAAACCACTACACAGTACAATGCCGGAATAGACGCCGGATTGTTTGAAGAACGCTTAAACCTCTCTGTTGACGCATATTATAAGGGAACGCACGATTTGCTGCTCGAAAAACCTGCTCCGCTTGGATCGGGCGTTGATAAACAAATGGTAAATATCGGAAATGTAACCAACAAGGGTATTGAATTTGGGGCAAATGCAGTTTTAATAAATAACAAAAGTCTGAATTGGAGTCTTGCTGCAAATATTGCACGCAATATCAACACCGTAACCAGTCTGGGCGAAGACAAACAGATATTGTCCGGGCAATATAACGAACAGATATTGACGGTAAACGAAGCATTCGGCTCATTTTATGGGCTTGTGTTTGACGGCGTCGTGCAGGCAAACGAAGATGTTTCGCTTTTACCGACGCTGAATGGCGCAGCGCCGAAGCCCGGCGACGTCAAATTTGTCGATGTCCATAAGGATGGAAATATAGATATAAACGACCGTAAAATACTTGGCAGCATACAGCCCGATTTTACTTACGGATTGTCTTCAACGCTTACCCGTCAAAGATTCGATTTATTTGTATCCTTTCAGGGATCGCAAGGTAACAAAGTGGTTAATTCTCTTCGCCGGAATCTGGAACGCGGCAGTTCGAGCTACAACATGCCGACAACTTTACTCGACGCTTGGACGCCCACAAATCCCTCAAACGAAACGCCTAAACTATCCACCGGCTTTCCTTTGCAGTTTATCGACAGCCGCTATGTGGAAGATGCTTCCTATTTCCGGTTAAAAAATATCACCGGAGGATATAAGTTTAAAGTGAGAAACGCGCCGTTTTCCGTACGTGTCTTCGTTTCGGCTCAAAACCTGTTTATCGTTACAAAATACAAGGGTTATGATCCCGAAGTTGCAAATGGCATTGACGTAGGGGCTTATCCGACAGCAAGGACTTACAGTGCCGGTCTGAATTTGACTTTTTAACGAAATATACCATGAATATGGTACTTGGGACTTGCTTTATCTTATCTACCTTTGCAGAAATTTAAAGATTTCTTTTAATTTTTATAGAAACTATCATTAGTATTAATTTATAACATTATTAAAAAATGAAAAAAATGTGTTTTTTTAAGGCTATTTTAGCCGCAGTTTTAGTATCAGGCTTTTATGCCTGTAGTGAGGGAGGAAACGTAATAGACAATGAACTCTCTCCGAGCGACGCCGAAGCATTTGCACTTATTGATGCAGCGTATCGCCCGTATCAAACGCTCAGTTCAACATTTACGTCGTTGATTGACACGCCCACCGATGGCTTTACCAGTTATTTGGGCAAAGAAGAAGATGACTGTACGCTTGCAGCACGGTTGCAAATCGAGTATACCAACCTGTATCCGCGCAAAACGTTCAACGCGCTCTACAAGTCAATCGGTATCGTAAACGATGCTATCAACCAAATCAATGCATCGAACAAATTAACCGACAACGGTAGAAAAATTGCGATTGCAAGAGCGCAGTTCCTTCGTGGCTTGTTCTATTCGTATCTGGTGCAACTTTGGGGTGAAGTGCCCCTCTTGCTTGAAAGCGGCGGCAGCGCCACGGAACGCAAATCTATTGACGAAGTTTACGCACAAATCGTAAAAGACCTGACAGAAGCAGAGGCCGGACTTCCTGCTTATGATGCAAGTCCGCTGAATCCTTCAAAAGGGGCTGCCAATACACTTTTAGCCCGCGTTTATTTGGCTTGGGGTAACAACCCGCTCTCGCAGGCTCAAGTAGATGCCATCAAAGAAAGCAAAACCGACCCTGTTGTTTCTTACAACAACGAAAGATTGCAAAAGGCTATCGAATATGCCGACAAGGTTATTAACAGCGGTGTTTACTCCCTTGTGTCCGACTTCCGCAACTTGTGGGGACTTGCCAACGAAAGCAAAGGACCGGAACAAATATTTACCATTTTCCACGCTGGCGACGGTATTGACCAGCAAGGTAACCATCAGGCACATTGTGCAAGCCACAGCCCTTGGGACGAAGACGAGCCGGCGCACATTCAGCCTGTCCATACCTATGACTGGTGGCCGGACAGTGATCCGCGCAAGGCATTCGCTGTCTTGACACAGGCTACAGAAAAGAGAGCAGGTCTGTCCGACTCGGTACATATCTATTTGTGGCCTCATCAGTTGCCTCACAATGGCAAGGGTGTTGACCGGAGTTATCCCAATGCGGAATACCTTACGCAAACGAAAAACGATGTGGACAGAATTGAAATCCGCTATGCCGAAGTGTTGATTACTAAAGCCGAAGCGTTGGTAGAACTTGGGAAAAATGCCGAAGCGTTGCCGATTATCAATCAAATTCGCACAAGAGGATTCGATGGAAGTACCGGACATAATCTTACCGCTGTTACGTTGAAAGATGTACAGGA